>JAQWSU010000026.1 GCA_029243025.1 Pirellulaceae bacterium
TGCTGTTGATCCTGCTGCTGTTGATCCTGCTGCTGTTGATCCTGCTGCTGTTGATCCTGCTGCTGTTGATCCTGCTGCTGTTGATCCTGCTGCTGTTGATCCTGCTGCTGTTGATCCTGCTGCTGTTGATCCTGCTGCTGCTGATCCTGCTGGTCATTCAATTGTTTGATTAACTCGCTCGCCAACTCTATGTTGGCTCGAGCATCACCATTTTCCGAATCAAGTCGCAGGGCACTTCGATATTGCTCAATTGCTTGCAACAACTGTTCGACTGCCACCGCCGGATCCTGTTCCATTTGCTCAATCGCCTGAGCGTAATGACAGTTCCCGAGGTTATATCGACTGTCAGCAGCAATCTGGGAGTCATCTGACTTGGCAGACTCACCGAACAAGGTCATCGCTGACGGGTAGTCGGAATTTCGATAATGAGCGACGGCCAGGTTGTAATTGAATTTCGGCTCGATCGACAAATCGATATCGTCGATCGCCGTGAGAACTTCAATTGCTTCCATCGGTTTCTGTTGGCGAACAAGATCGTTCCCGGCATTAATCTGGTTTATCACGTCAATCTCTTGGGCCGTTGAGGTTTTCGCAAAGACAGCGACTAATAAGATCGCTGCCGCGGTGGCAGCTTTCGCCACAGGGTTCCCCGCAGCGCGATCCTTTTTCCTCGGCCTAGCGGGTTCAGCGTTTCTCGCTTCCTCATCAACGACCCCAACCGTCGCTGCGTTTCGACTCCGGGTCGTGACCATGATTTCACTCAGGAAACAAATTAGAGCGAGAGCCGCGAACCATTGAAATCGAGGAATGTAGGCGTTGACCTGACTCGATTCAAACTCTGTTTGTTCAACTTGAGCAACATAACCGTGATAGACATCCGCCATGTTAACCCGCTTGGTACCGGCGGGAATGTAAGCGGCCTTCGTCTCCGTGGCGATATCTCTGAGAACACGCCCGTTCAATTTGGACCAGACTTGCTCTCCTTGATGCTCAACAAACTGAGCTCCTTGAGATTTTTGATCAGGTATTCTCGCACCTTGATCCATATCTCCGAGTCCAACGGTAAAAATCCGAGTTCCATTTTCTTGATGCAACGCCTTGGCCAATTCGACAGGACGACTTTCCTGATCTTCACCATCGGTAAAGATCACGATGGTCTTGTGATCATCCGTTTTACCGAGAAAAGCTTTCGACGCGGCTTGAATGGCTACGCCTAGTTGCGACCCACCTCTTGAAACGGAATGCGGACCCACTGAGTCAAGGACTTGCCGAAAATCACCGTAATGACTTGTAAGCGGCACTGCTTGATTCGCGTCACCAGCAAACACTACCAACCCAACCCGATCGCCAGCCATCTCTTCGAGCATATCCTTGATTTGCTGCTTGGCGCGTTCCAACCGACTCGGACTGGCATCTTCGGCCAGCATGCTTCGCGACACATCCAACGCAAAAACCACCTCAATTCCTTTTTGAGGGACATCATGGGTGGTTTTCCCCCAGCGGATGTCCAAGAGCGCGACGACCAGCAGTACAAGACCACTCGCCAGCAATAAGGTTGAGAGAACCGCGATCCGGCCGGAGCTGGTCGGGAGAACTCCCTTGAGTTGACTGGAGGCAGCAAACTTCCGGATGGACTGCTGCTTCGACCAACCATTCCAAATCATCAGCCCTACTGCCAGCAAACTGAACAGGATCAACCAGGAGTAAGTTGGGTTTCCAATTTCCATGCTTATACGACCTCTTTCAACCACGTGTTTTGTAAAACAACACGCGCCAACATTAGCAAAAACGCAATTAACAAAATGGGAGGAACGGCGAGAAAGCCCGCGCGATACGGTTGCACGGCCAGTTCCCGATAGTCGACGAAGTTATCCGCTTCGACTTTTGTCTTTTCCAGTGCATCAATTTCTTCGTAAATCTTGGTCAACGATTCCGTATCGGTAGCCCGAAAATATTTACCGTCCGTTGCTTCAGCCACTTTCTTGAGTGTCGCTTCATCAATATTCACGGGCATCCAGCGCACTACTTTCCGACCGCTAAAACGGTCTCGCACCGGAATGGGTGCTTGCCCTTTTGTCCCAACACCGATGGTGTAAACCTTGATACCCATTGCTTGTGCTAACTCTGCGGCAGCAAGCGGGTCTAATTCACCGGCCGTATTCTCGCCGTCAGTAAGTAAGATAATCACTTTACTTTTGACTTTTTCTTTTTGACGATCATCCAAGGCATTTAATTTCTCGACCGCCAGCGCGATCGCATCGCCGATGGCGGTACCGTCCTCGCTACCTTCGGAAACGATTTGTGTTTTATTGAGATTGGCCACGAGAAAAGTGTGATCGAGCGTTGGCGGCGTCACCCCATCCGCAAAGCCGGCGAAGGTAATCAATCCCACCAGATCACTGTAGCGTCCATCCAAATCATCTTCACCCTTGACGAATTTCCCAGCGACGTTCTTAATGGCTGTCAGCCGATCAACATTTTCGCCCTCAATCTGAAAATCTAAAGCACGCATACTGCCGCTACGATCAACCACCATTTCGATGGCGATGCCATCGCTATCTACGATTGTTCGCTCCCGTCCCTCTCTCGGCCTGGCAAGTCCGAGAACGAGAAATGCCAGCGACAAAATCGCCAAAACTTTCGGAAGCCACAACAATCGCTGGCGCACCGTTCGTGTCATTTGTTTCGCAATTGCGACACTTGTAAACCGAATAGCCATCTGTCGTCTTTTTGCGAACAGACGGTAAGCGATCCATGGCAGGACGAGCAACAACAACAAATACCAAGGGGAATTCAACATCACGCTGCCTCCTTTTCGGCACACGACAATGCCTGCAGTTCGTCGATAATCAAGTGAGTGTCTTGAATTCTGGCAGCAACCTCGGTTCGACTCAGATTCAAATCAGCAAACTTCGCTTCCTCAGCGATCTGAAACAATGCTCTCATTTTTTTGCACATCGATACGGTTGCACCCCACCCTTTCAGCTCGTCAATCATTTGATTCCCGGTGTAGCTCGTAGCAGGAAATAAAAACTCATTTTCGAGATAGACTCGCACGACACCGTCAAGCCGAGCTAATAGCTCGCGAGCTGGACAATCGTTATCCATATCAGATTGCAGCTCCATTATTTCGAGCTCGGCCCATTCTGCTGGAGTCATCCAACGCTTGCGACGAGCCCTGACGATCGCCAGCCCAGCGAGACAAGCCAGGACACTACCCGCAACCACAGTCCAGCCGACCCAAGCGTACGACTTGGGTGAATCAAACGTCACGTCAACCACGTCCCGAATATCTCGAAATACGGTCGGATCCGCCCGATCTTCCAACACGCTCATCACTTTCACCAGGTGCGGCGTGGTCCGCAACGGCTCGCTTTTCCGATCGGGTCCAACCACCAAGATCTCCAGAGCGGGCAGCTCAAACGAACCGGTCGACAAAGTCTCCAAACGAATCGTACGCGTCCAAGTTCGCAGATCGTCACGATCTGCATGCGGGACATCCTCTTGATCAGTCAGCCCAAGGACTTCGAATTCGCCCAATCGATCGCCAATCGTTGGAAAATGCACCACGCTGCCGCGGGGCACTTCGGTCCAAACTTGAAATTCAAACGGCTCAGCGACTTGAAACTTAGATCCCGTGACTCGACTCAAGGCCGAGCCCGCAGCCTCATCAGCTCGAGAGGTGAGCGCACTGACTAGGATTAACACCCATGCAACAACACAGCTTGCGAATCTCATCAACGTGCCTCCCGTCTTCGAAAGTAACGTCTCAGGGGCTCAACAATATCTTGATCAGTGGTCAATTCAATCGGCTCCATCTGCAAACGGCGAAACATCCCGTTCCGTTTTTCATTTTGTTCGATGAACATTTCGCGATACCATTCGCGGTTTCGTCGACTCGCGGTGTCCAAGACAACGGTTTCCCCGGTCTCTGCGTCACGGAGATGGATCAAACCAACATTAGGAATCTGCCCTTCACGAGGATCGCTGACGACAACCGGAATAATGTCATGCTTACGACGGGCTACTTTCAAAAGCGATTCGTATCCTCGATCTTGAAAATCACTGATCAAAAACACCACCGAACGACGACAACTGGTACGGTTCAAATGCTCGATCGCAGCTCGCACATTCGTGCCGGTTCCAACAGGCTGGCAATAGAGCAATTCGCGAATAATCCTCAAGATGTGTCGGGAACCTTTGCGTGGTGGAATGCTCTTCTCCACGTCATCGGTGAAGAGCGTCATACCAACCCGGTCGTTATTCTTGATCGCGGACATGGCAAGCGTGGCGCCCAATTCAGCAACCAACTCGCGTTTCGTTTGCTGTTGGCTTCCAAAATCGAGCGATGGGCTCAGGTCAACAAGCAACCTTACCGACATTTCTCGCTCTTCGCGAAAAAGCTTCACGTAGGGCTGGTCGCTGCGAGCCGTCACATTCCAGTCAATCGCACGGATATCATCGCCAACTTGGTATGGCCGAACTTCTTCAAATTCGATGCCCCGCCCTTTGAAGGCGGAATGCCATGAACCAACCAGCAACTCGTCCACTTTATGCGAGCTGCGAATTTGAATTCGCCGGATTTTCTGAAAGACTTCTTTCGGGATCATAATAATAAGCTTGGGCACAATCCGTTGTGCCGTTTAAGTTGTTATGTGGAAAGTGAACAAGGACATCCAGCGGATGCCGACGACAAACTTACGGCATCGGAATGTGATTGAGGATCTCGGTCACAATGGACTCGGATGTTCGATCTTCCGCTTCTGCCTCGTAAGTGACAACGACACGATGTCGCAAAACGTCGAGCGCGATTTCACGAATATCTGACGGCGTAACATAACCGCGACCAGCCAGAAATGCGTTTGCCTTGCCGGCCAATGTCAGATTGATCGTGGCTCTCGGCGATCCGCCGTACTGAATCAACTGGTCTAGATTCATTCCGTAAGACTGGGGCGATCGAGTGGACATCACCAAATCGACGATGTAGCCTTCCACCTTTTCGTCAACGTGAATTGCGTCGATCAGTTGACGTACAGCTCTGATATCCTCCGGTCCCACCACGGGACAGACCTTGAACGAGGTGGATGTCTTGCTCATTCGCCGGAGAATTTTGAGCTCTTCGTCTCGATTCGGATAGTCGACAATCACTTTTAACATGAAGCGATCAGTCTGAGCTTCAGGCAAGGGATAGGTACCTTCCTGCTCGACCGGATTCTGTGTTGCCATCACGAGAAACGGATCGTCCAGCTTGAAGGTCTCGCCACCAATTGTAACTTGTCCCTCCTGCATCGCCTCAAGCAAAGCACTTTGCACCTTGGCAGGCGCACGATTGATCTCGTCTGCAAGTACTAGATTGGAAAAGATTGGACCTTTCTGAACAACAAAGGTCTGGTCCTGTGGTCGATAGACCTGTGTGCCGATCAGGTCGGCCGGCAGAAGATCCGGCGTGAATTGAATTCTCTGGAATCCCGTATTGATGGCACGAGCCAAGCTGGCAACGGCCGTCGTTTTGGCCAGCCCCGGGACGCCCTCAATGAGAAGATGACCACCGGTGAGAAGGCCGATGAGCATCCGATTCACTAACTGTTCCTGACCGACTAGTACCTGATTCACTTCGTTGACGATCAAGCGAAACGGCTCGCTCGCGTCTTGGATCTTTTCGGTCAACTGATGAATGGCTTGCTGAGTAGTTGTCATAGTTATTTATCCTCGTTTGTCAGACTTACTGCCCCGATGGTTGCCGCACCCTTGCGTTGTCTTGGTAAAATTTTTTCCTAATCTATAATCTTTTGAGGAAAATCTTGGGAGGCGAATTTGTCACTTCCCGGTCCGCTCTATTTTTGCCGAAATATTGGCGGGCTTTTCCCATCTTTGGCTTTCAGGAAGCGGCGTCAAGGACGACTTCCGACGCCGAGTTCGCAATCAGACGCCAAGTGTTGCAAAACATCAACAAACTCTGGCTCGATCTGCTCGGCACGCTGCCCCCTGAATCGCGGTCTGGCTGCTTTCCCTGTGCAACGGAAGAACGTTCAGACAAGACAAGTCGCTCCTACCTGCCAACCGCTAACCTCGTTAAAATAGGTCGACACAAGCACGAGACGGCACCTCGCTGCAAAATCAAACGGATTACTCCTGTCTCGGCGCCGAATCGTCGACGTTCGCATCCTCGTCATCCTGCCAAACTCGAATCCAAACGGCCTTAAAATACGATGAAGATCATTTTCCGCTGCTTGTTACTTCCATGCTTCTTACTCGCCTGCTTGACTTTGCCAGAACTTGGAGTCCATGCCCAGGAGAAGTCTCACTCCACTTCCCCAAAGCTAATTCTTCAAATAACGGTTGATCAGCTCCGAGGTGATTTACCACGGCGTTACCTAAGCAAGATGGGTCCCGGCGGCTTTCGCTATCTATTGGAAGACGGAATTACTTTTGTCGATGCTCACCATGCTCACGCAAACACGGAAACGATCGTCGGTCACGCAACGCTCGCAACCGGTGCTTATCCATCCGCCCACGGGCTGATAGGAAACATCTGGTTAGATCGCGACACAGGGCAAATGACCTACAATATTGAGGACAACCGCTATCCGCTCCTCACCGCGGACGCGGATGTTGACCAAGCCACAGAAATTGATCCAACTCAGCGAGTAGCCCGCACCGACGGTCGATCGCCGGCGTCGATACTCGTCTCCACCTTTTCCGATGAACTCACCCTTCACACGGTTGGCGCTGCCAAGGTATTTGCCGTATCGGTAAAGGATCGCGGTGCCGTTTCCATGGCCGGCCATACGGGAAAAGCATTTTGGTTTTCTAAGTCGGCAGGCGAATTTGTCACAAGTCGTTTTTACTATGATCGCTACCCAACTTGGGTCACGCAGTTCAACAAGGCGCAACTCCCTCTCCGCTACGAGAACACCGAGTGGAACTTATTGCAAACCCGCAACAATTACCATTTTGCCGATTTAGACGACATGCCATGGGAAGTTTCTATTGGCCAATTTGGGCGCATCTTTCCTCACGCCTACGGCACCAGAGACGGAAAGTATTTCAACACACTTTTAACGGTCAGCCCTGCGGGCGATGAGTTAACGCTTGCGTTCGCCAAAACCCTTATTGAAAACGAAGGCCTCGGCGAGGATCCGATCACGGACTACCTAGCGATCAGCTTCTCGTCAACGGATTACGTGGGTCACTTCTTCGGCCCTTCAAGTCTTGAGGCAGAAGACAACCTACTACGTCTCGATCGTACACTGGCCAATTTCTTCGCCTACATCGACAAACGAATCGGCCTTGAGAACACGCTGATTGTTTTGTCGGCCGATCACGGCGGACCCGAAATACCGGCCCGACTTTCACAACTGGGGTTCGAAGCGGGCTACGTGGACACAACAAGCTGGGACAAACAGGCCGGGCTGCTACGCCTGAAAGAACAATTCGGCATCGGAAACGAACTGATCACAAAGTTTTTCCCGCCCTATGTTTATCTCAATCGAAAAGAAATTACCAAGCAAGGATTACAACAAGCTGAGGTCGAGGCCGCAGTGGCAAAGGAGATGATGAAGTTCGATGGCATCGCTTTAGCGGTTTCGAGTACCGCACTCGAACAGGGGCGTGTTGCCGATACCCCAATCACCCAAGCAATCCTAAAAAACCATCATCCTCAACGATCGGGGGATGTGTTTGTTGTTTTCCAACCCAACCATTTCATTAATGATTTTGACAGCATCCAAGTGGCGGCAACTCATGGTTCTCCTTGGCGATATGACACCTACGTGCCAATCATCTTTGCTGGCGCGGGGCTCAAACCACAGCAAGTGACCCGCAAGGTTTTTACCGTGGATGTAGCTCGTACTCTCGCTGCGAAGGCAGGCACCCAACCCCCATCGGGCTCCAGCGGAGCGATCCTGCCGGAGATCCTGGAATAAAGCACGCAACTGCCCTGTATCGTCGCACTCGTCGTCGGGCGTTGTCCCTTTCGTCTCATTTATGCTCGCATGGCGGATACCCAAAATCAGCGTAACACGGTCTTTACGCTTTTCCGCCCCGAAGACGCAGGGCCATCTGGCCAGCCCTCGTTTCACGCTTTTGTCTTCGCCTATGAATCTGACTGAAACGATTCTGCACCCTACGAGTTCCGATGGCCCCAACCATCGATCTTGGAAAAGCGGGCCTTGAATTTGCTCGCAGGTTTCCATTCTCGAACCTCGACATCTCACCGTTCAGTTCTTGGGAGAGAAGACTTGAGCAACCGCTTAATTTGCCGGACAACTCGGGGCAAGACACATTTTTCCAGCAGAATCAGCCGAGAAAACTTGCAACTAGCAACTACTGAGTTTAGAACTAGCCTGTTCCCGATCGACGGAACAAGGTGGAAGCGGCAGGATTCGTCCAGTCTAGGACGAACTCGTTCAGGCTCGATTGAGCGCTGATCAAATCAATAAACAATGCCCGGACATTCTGTATATAAAGCGAGACTCAAATGGGGTTCAAACTTCGTCGCAGACGATCCGCTAGTCAGATCCGCTCTCGTGTCAATCTCGGTTCCCGCAAAACGCTACTCGAGGCCCTCGAGCCACGCCACCTGCTGGCGGCCGACCTCATTATTTCGGAAGTAATGGCTTCTAACGACTTGGCTCACCAAGACGACGACGGCGCCTCATCCGACTACATTGAACTTTTCAACTCCGGTAATTCGGCAGTGGACCTCGATGGCTGGCACCTGACCGATGACGTGGACAATCGCACCCGTTGGACTTTTCCATCTGTCTCCCTTGCTCCCGGGAACGCCCTACTGGTTTACGCGTCTGGAAACGACAGACGGGACGCTGACAAGCCTCTCCACACCAATTTCAGCATTTCTCGGGGCGGGGAATATCTGGGGCTTTACGAACCGGACGGACGCACCCCAGCGTTCGAGTTCAATGAGTTGCCCGAGCAATACACCGATGTTTCCTACGGTGTGGGTCAAACGCTGGTAGATCGTGAATTCATCAGCAGCGATCATCCTGCCACTGTCTACCTTCCTACGTCGGAAGCAAATGACCTGCCCGCCGCAAGCTGGACGGCAGCTGAGTACGACGACAGCACGTGGACAGCTCGCACGACCGGCCTTGGCTTCGACGATGACACAACCGACGGCGAATTCGGACCTTACATTAATGAAAACGGCGAACTCAGCATGCGTGGATCCGCGTCATCCGCTTACATTCGCACCGAATTTGAGATTGCTGGCGAGTCGCCGACCTTTGAGGATTTGCAGCTGGAGATTCAGTTCGACGATGGCTTCGTAGGTTATTTGAACGGCCATGAGGTTGTGCGAATGAATGCCCCCGAGGCCTTATCCTGGGACTCCGTGGCCACACAAAGTAATGGTGGAATCGCCGAAGACCTTGATTTCCCTGATTTCAGCCAAGACGAGTCAGAGTTCACTTTTAATGGTGACTCATCCTACCAAGGCTCCAAGCTAACTATCACACCATCAGCCGCTAACATGAACGGTGCCGTTTGGCGAACCGAGCCAGTTCAATTCGGCAGTGATTACACGTTCAGCGCTTCGATGGTCTTCGATATCCATAGTCCGGGCGGTGGATTTGCGGACGGCGACTCAGACGGAATCGGCGGCGAGGGCGTGACCTTCGTGCTGCAGTCCAACGACAACAACGTGCTAGGTTCTGGAGGCTCGAGCCTCGGTCTGGAAAATACAGGCTCAACCTTTCTCGCCATTGAATTAGATTCGGGCGCCGACGGTGCGTTTGACCCGGACGATACGCTACCGAGTCACCTGGGTATCAACACGAGTGCCGACGGAAGCTTGGCTCGGACCGCCTTGGGACGATTTAATGGAAATGGTTTTTTCCCCGGTGATCCCGGTCCGGGAAGCAACTTTCTTCATGTGTGGTTGGACTATGTCGGCAGCAGCAACCAACTGGATGTCTACTACGCAAGCAACGATCAAAAGCCAGCGGCACCAAGACTTTCTACGACCGTCGACCTAAACGAATTATTTGCCGGGACGCCCGAACTGTATGCCGGCTGGACGGCCAGCACCACGGCGGCATTCAACGGCCACGACGTGACTGCGTTCGACATCAACACAGGCATCGGGGAGGTTGGCATCGAGCCAATTCAAGTAAGCCTGCGAGAGCACGTCGACAAGCTTCAAAGCGGATCCAATGTGTTAGCGTTTCACGGTCTTAACGTGACCTCCGATGATGAAGATTTTTTACTGATTCCCAAATTATCCGGAACTGAAGTAAGCACGGACGCCACTCAAGGGTTCTTTGTCACTCCGACACCTGGTGACATTAATGGTGAATCAAGCGCCCCACCCTCGGGCGGTGTCACCATCTCAGAACCCACCAAGGTGTTCAGCGAAGCGTTCACGGTTGGGATTTCGTCCGAGACAGCCGGCGCAACAATCCGCTACACACTTGATGGCACGCTCCCCAGTGAAGAGTCCGAATTGTATTCGGAGCCCCTCACCATTTCGGCAACCACAAGATTGCGTGCTCGCGCCTTCGAGGCAGATTTCAGCCCCGGTCCCACTAGCACGGCCGGCTATGTTCAAGCCTCCCCGGAGCTCGTTAATTTTGAGGGCGGCGGTGCCTTCGAATCCAATTTACCCGTCGTCATCATTGATTCGTTCGGCAATCGGGCCGTCGATCGAGACTCCGTTAAGCTCGTTCCGTCGGTTGGTCTCTTCATCGGTACCGGCGAAGACGGCAACGCCAATCTTTTTGACGAACCCGAATACGCAGGTCGTGTCGGAGCGAGGATCCGTGGTCAAAGTTCCCAGGGCTGGGCCAAGCGTCAATATGCCATCGAATTTATCCAAGGCGATTCCGACGATTCCGAAGCATTAAAGTCTCAATTCACCAAAGACCTCGCCGTGTCGGTATTCGGTTTACCTGCTGAATCCGATTGGGTTTTAAGTGGGCCGTACGCAGACAAAACCCAATTAAACAACTACCTCACCTTCAAATTGTCCCGAGAAATGGGTCAGTACGCGCCTCGCACACGCCTCGTTGAAGTGTTCATTAACGGTCAAGCGTCCGATGAAGAACAAGCGATGTTGGACTTCGAGGACGATTACCGTGGCACCTACATGCTGGTAGAAAAGATCAAGGCGGATAGAAATCGTGTTGACATCAATCGACTCTCTCCCAGCGACAATTCCGAAAACGAGATCAGCGGCGGATACATTTGGAAAAAGGATAAGACGGGAGCAGAAGACTTAAACATCACAACCGATAACGGGCAACAAGTCCGGATCGTTGAGCCAGGATGTTCCGATGTAGGACGCGATGGCGATCGCAGGAATGCTTGCTTGACCGGTGAAATCTCTGACGAACAGGTCGATTGGCTGCAAGCGCACATTTCTGAATTCGAAGCGGCTCTTTACGGACCTGATTTCACCGACCCCAATGAAGGCTACGCAAAATACATTGATGTGGGCTCCTGGATCGATACCTGGCTACTCGTCGAATACTCCAAGAACATCGATGGTTTCCGGCTTAGCACCTATTATCACAAAGACCAAAACGGAAAAATCAAACAGGGGCCAGCTTGGGATTACAACCTGGCCTTTGGAAATGCCAACTATCTCCGCGGCGGACATCCAGACGGCTGGTACGGAAAAAGCATCGGCGCCGATGGTTATCCCTATTGGACACGACTTTTCGAGGATCCAGCCTTTGAATTAGCCGTTGCCAATCGGTGGTTTGAGCTCCGTGAATCCGTCTTGAAGACGGACAAAGTCTTGGCCGATATTGATGAAGCGGTCAATCGTTTGTCGAATGGGAATCCTAACCTGGACAAACCAGCTGAGGGCGAGCCCTCCAACCCGATCTCGCGCAACTACCAGCGTTGGACAAATCGAACTTACGGCACCGACAAGTATCACTGGCCAAATTGCTATTTCGTGGGCAACAACGGAGACTGCCCGAAGGAATCGCCCTTACCAGGTGGCCGAGAACCTGAGACCTATGCTGACCACATCTTTTTAATGAAAAGGTTCGTTGATTTGCGATCCCAGTGGATTGACGAGCAATTCCAAAACCCCTTGTCCGTATCCCCCGAGCCGGGACTCGTGTCTGCAGGTACAGCAGTAGAATTCACGGCACCTGACAATTTCGACCTGTATTACACTACCGATGGAACCGACCCGATCAACGCGTCCTTCGACGTCATCGGTGAAAACAATCCGGTCGAATACCTAGTACCCACCAGCCAAGATTTACTTGAGCAGTGCATGGGGCGCCGTCTCAGCAATCCAGAAACTTGCTTTGTGAATCCAAGCTACGTTGCCGGTACGAATGGAGAATCCTGGTCGACGGGTACTCTGGGGATCGGCTTTGACGCCGGGGGTGGAAAATTCCAAGATCTGGTCAGCACAAACCTCGAGTCAGAACTCAAGGGCGTAAACTCGGTCGCTTACCTGAGAATTCCATTCACATTCAATGAGAACATCACGGTAACAGACGTCAGTTTGGACGTTCAATACGACGATGGGTTTGTTGCTTATCTGTGGCGAAACAATGGGTCCGTCACCGAGGTGGCACGATCGAATGTTCCCGGTGAGATCGACGACCATCCCATCGAAACAGTACCCTTTAACGCAATCTCGACTGAGAGCCGCGATTCTACCCGTTTTGAATCCTTCCCCATCGACATGCATCGCGTGGAACTTCTACCCGACGAAAATAACTACCTGGTGATTCAAGCGGTCAACAGCGACCCCAATGACAACGACTTCTTCTTCGACGCGAGGCTCACCTTTACCGGTCGCCATGAAGAACCCAATCTGGAAATGTCGAAATACACCACGCCGTTGATTATCGAGAACAACACAGAACTCTTTGTTCGCGCGTTTGACAAGAGTTCTAACCAATGGGTTCGAGGCTTCCGCGACAGCTACCTTACAGAAGTCTCCGAACTGACCATCACCGAAGTACACTACAATCCGGCCCCTCCAACGACTGCAGAACTCGTGGAAATCCCTGAACTCACTGCAGATGATTTTGAATTTATCGAGATCCAAAACATCGGCAATGATACCAATCTCCTGAACACGGTGTTCGACCAGGGAATTCAATATCAATTCGACGACATCACGCTGAATGCAGATGCGATTGGCGTGGTTGTGAATAATCGCGATGCGTTCCAGCTTCGATACGGCACGGACATCAACGTTCTTGGACAATACACCGGCAACCTAGCGAACAACGGTGAGACGATTTCGCTCAGTGATGCGTTCGGTGGCGAATTGGTCGAATTCGCTTACAGCGACAACAATCCCTGGCCGATCGTTGCAGATGGAAACGGTGGATCATTGCAACTCGTCGATCCCGCTGAAACACCGAAATCCTTGTATGGAAAACCTGATTCCTGGAATCAGAGTAGTCGCTTTGGGGGCACTCCAGGCACGCTCGACAGCAATCTTTTTGGTATCTCGATCAACGAGGTACTTTCTCGCACCGATCCGGCAAATGAAACTGACGCTATCGAGTTGTACAACAGGTCCTCTGCTCAGATCGATTTGGGCGGCTGGTACTTGAGCGACTCGCTCAACGACTTGCAGAAGTATCAAATTCCTGCCGACACCTCAATCGCAGCGGGCGCCATGCTTGTCTTACGAGAAGACGCCTTCAACGCCGGACCTAACGGATTTGCCTTTAGCGGCACGGATGGAGACCGACTCTGGATTTCCACAGCCAACGATAGCGGCGAACCCGAATGGATCGTCGATTACGTCGACTTCCGTGCATCACTTTCCGGCGAATCTCACTCGCGTTATCCGAACGGCACTGGGCCATTGGCTCCCACGGCGCCCTCACTTGGAACGACGAACAGCTATCCTCGTGTTGGCCCGGTCATCCTGTCGGAAGTCCAATATGACGCAGACGCACCGTCGGAAGCCGCAGTCGCCGCTTTTGCCGACATTACCTCATCCGATCTAGAATTCATTGAGCTCCACAACTCAAGCGACCAACCGATCAAGCTTACCGACTGGCGTCTCCGCGGCGGTGTCGACATGGACTTCGATCTCGACGCCGAGCTTGCCCCGCAGGAAACGGCCGTGATCGTTTCGTTTAACCCCGATCGATCAGACAACGCCGACCGCACGTCCGCCTTCCGTGCCCACTACGGAATCAGCGACAATGTTCGACTGATTGGAGGGTTCCAAGGTGGCCTCAGTGGAACCGGCGAACGTGTCACCTTACTCAGTCGCGACATTACATTGGCTAACCAACCGGTTGTGTTGCCCTTAGTTGTGCAGGACGAGATTATTTACGACAACGGAGGCACCTGGCCCAGCAACGCGGATGGAACCGGCATGACGCTCACCCGACGTGATGCGATCAGCTACGGAAACCTGGGTAGCTCCTGGACTGCCGCCGCCGCTTCACCGGGAGCCGTCACCTTTGTTGGCCTCGTTGGCGATTTGAATGGCGATCAGCTCGTGGATGTTGAGGACGTTGACGCATTGTGCGGTGCTATCCAAAGCGGCAGCAATGAAGCTCAGTACGACCTCGACAGCAACGGGCTCGTCAACCTTGCTGACCAAAACTACCTCGTGGAAGAAGTTCTCAATACGACCGCAGGCGATGCCAACCTTGACGGAAACTTCGACTCCCGTGACTTAGTCCTGGTATTTACTGCCGGCCTCTACGAGCAGACTGACGCCTCAGCAACTTGGGCTAGTGGCGACTGGAATTGCGATGGACAGTTCACGACAAGTGATCTCGTGGCATCGTTCCAAGCCGGAAGCTACCTGTTTGCTGCCAGCCCGATCAGCAATCTGGCTGAGATGAGCTTGATTGCAGCCAGCCTCGCCGATGGACTGAACCATCACACAGACGCGACGCAAGTCGACCGTCTGTTCCAAGAGCATTCGGCCCAACCAAGTGACACGCGGGCCGGAAACTTGCTTGAGCAACAACAACTGGCACCGGTCATCCACGATCGAATCTTCGCCGAATTACCTTCCCAAAGAAAATCGGCACGTGCAGATCTGGATAATAAAGTACTGGAACAGCTTTTTGAATCGCTCGACGCCGATCAGCTGTAGATCATGATGGGCCCAAGAACCACCGCTCCGGAACTTCCCCAGAGCGGTGCCCAAGTCAGGGCAGAACTCAGGTGTGCGAACACGCGTCACTCCCGCAGGAATTCTGACCATCAGCTCCGCCGCATGAATCGTCGGTCCGAACATCGTTTCCTGAAAACTCTTTGCCATCGCTTCTTTTGGCTGTTCCTTACTCTGCCAATCAATGGAATTGTCTTTGGCCAAACCGAAGACGCACTCCCTACCCCTCGCCTACTGTCTCCGGTCGATACTCCACCTGTCTTCGTGCGCAACACCAAAGATCTCTCTCAATGGCCCAATATGATCAAAGCAGGCATTAATGAAGCGCGGGCCCACTTTGGCAACTATGGCCCAGTGTTTGTCTACATTGCAGGTCATCAGAACAGTGAACTTAACAGCAAAGCGTTTCACCGCCGACTTACTGCTGAATACTGTCGACATCGCCACCCATCCAACGAAGATGAATTCAACGCCTGCCTCAAGGGTAGCGCCAGCGAAATCATTAAGAAAGCCATGAGCGGACGTGGCGATGCCTATCTATCAATGGTTCAAGATACCGACCCACCGATCGCTGAACTGGTCTTCATCAATCCCCACGAATTCCACGCCCCCTATCTCTACACGCGCGGAATTCACGAATACACCCATGTGTTCCAACGCTCATTCCCCCGCACTCCAACCTGGATGATGGAGGGCGGCGCCGAATTCTATGCCTCCTACCTCGGTGACAAACGAGGCTGGGCAAACTTTCGCCACGACATGATTCACTACCTACAGAATGTCAAACGCATCCCCGACCCAGCCCTTGGCATCCGGGACATGGAGGACATTGACAAGGCTTCTCCGGAAATCCGCAAGTATTACCGCCACCTTGCGTATGACGCGGGAGCCTGGGCCTTTGCCTTCATGATCCATCAATCCAAATCACAACGTGTTAGCGACGTCACCAAGTCACTCTACCCCCAGATCGCCAAGCGGGGATGGGAAGCGGCGTTCGCTGACCATGTAAACATGAAGGACAAGGGCGTGTTTTACGAGAAATTCACTGCCCTCCTCCAACAGCCACTTGATCAACAATTGGAAATGCTAAACGCAATCAAAGACTAACGGCAAGGTTTCCGCTTCAACACGTAAAAGTGGATCGCTGGCGGACACATCTCTGAGCACGATGCCGGCACCAGACGATAGCCCCCCCGAATCCCCGCCACAACACGGCCAGCTCAACGCAACGAAGCGAGCGAAAGCCTGCCTCCCCTCGCTTTCCGATCAAAACCAACTCTCCACAGCGTCAGTCTCTTGCTGCTTTTGCAGAGTCCAGCTTCGACGCCGATTCGTTTGACTTCCAAGCTTGTGAAATAATGAACTCTGTCAAACGGGGTGACTGGAACCAGCCTTTCCAAAGATTGTGCCCCTGCCCTTTCATCACCTCAACCGTTACCGTGCCGCCCAGTGCTCGATAACGTTTTTCCACAATGGCGGAATTCATTTCCAGAGGTACCACGTCATCCTGATCACCTTGAAGATGAAAGATCGGAACTTTCGCTTTCGCCAAACCGCTCAATCGATCAATGGGATTATAGTCGGCTATTCTTTCTTCCAGCTGCTCCGCAGTGATTCCATATTCAGCAGCAGCTCGCTCCAAGCCGGGATAGGTCTTAACGTTACAGACCGGATAGATCCCTGCGATGCCTCCCACACAAGACGGGTGTTCGGCCGCCCAACTGTACAGCATCAATCCACCGCGACTACGCCCGAGCAAGATCGGTTTTTCAGCATAACCACGCTTCTGCGTTAATTCCTCGTAGAGCGATTGATAGATGTCGCGTCCTTGGGGACTCCCATGCGATTCACCCACATCCACTCCCGCCACGCCAATCCCCGCGGCGTGGAATCGATCGAACATCCACTGCTCTTGTTCATTCGGGTATCTGCCGATGAAGGTTGGGGCATACCAAACCCACGGCAAGCGGCCTTTTCGTCGCGACTCCGGTGGAGGTTCAATCACAAACACCTTATGTCCCGCCACGACAAAGTCCTGTCGCCGCGGCATCGCGGGAACGGATGCCTGAGCCAACAGCCGCTGATCAAAGGAGTTGTGCAACACGCTTCGGCATGGGAGATCCCTGGCGGAGACCGGCTTACCCATGGGCAAGTGACGCTGATCGGCACCATGCTTAGACGCCAGCACCCGACCTCCAATCACCGCGGTCCGCTGATCATTTTGGCGGGTCCCAGTCGCCTCCAGACCGAACAACAAGCACACACATAAATTAAGCATCAGAGTCATGTTTGGGTCCTGTATTCGATGACGTTCAATGATTCCAACTTCTCTAGGAATTCCTCCGACTCATTCACGGTGTCCCCAGAGAGCCAACTTCAAATATCCTGATCGGATTCCACCCAAGCTTTAACAAGGGTTGAAACAGGCAGTCTTCAGCAGTTCCAATCTATCAATCAACGGCGATAAAACCATGGTACAGCCCCATGTAATAGGGCAACGTGAAAACCGTCCCTGTCCCAATCACTCGTCCGCCTCCCCCCGTATCCAGTTCCCAAGGATCTGAATTCCAATGGTTAAAATAACGTTCGTCAACGGGTATCACCTTTCCGTTATTCCGATATCCTTTCCCTCGCACCTCCTCCTGATAAGCGTCGGCCCAATGTTTTGACAATAACAGGAGGTCTTTGCGGTGATGATTCGTATGACGCCAGTCAAATCGATCCAGGGGAAACCGCTTCAGGGTATCGATTGAATCATCAAGCCAATTTGGCCAGGGTGACAAATCATGTTCGCCATAGATATTTGAGACCTTTACCTTTGCCCCCACCGCTGCATAACAGAAATTAAAGAACGGGTTCATCTCGGGTTCTTCCTGCCGCCACGAATTAGCAAAGGGAACGAGATAGAGTTTTTTCAATTCAGGATCAGGCTCATATTTTATTAAATTGTAGAATGCCATGAAGGCCATTTCGTCATCCGAGTGATTCCCAGACCCGATACCACGTTGATATTTTGGTGTGAGCGCATTGATGTGGTATGAATGCTTCTCCCGTAACTGCCGACCCACTTCCCGATATTTCACATCCCCAGTGATGTGGTACGCCACATTGAGATACGAAAGCATGCTGATTGAATTCAAACCACGTTCGACATGCCATTCCGGATTCTGATTTAGCTCCCGCGGCCCATACACAGCCCAGCGTGTGCGCCCCGCGTGGTCGTGCAAACTGAAATCATGTTTGATCAGGTGATCAATATTGTCGCGGACCAATTCACGCACAACTGACTTCTGCTGTTCGTCCTCGGCGACCAAATCGTAATAAAGTGCATAGAAGAAGTAGTGCCCATCGAGCTCATCGGAACTCGTATCACTCTTCCAATAGTATTTGCCATCAGCGGATTTCGGCCAGCGAGGCTGATAGACCCGCCAATACCTATCCCTTTGCTGGGTCCGCATCTGCTGTTCGAGTGAGTAAGCATGCTTATTGGGATCACGGTTCGAGGCGACTTCCAGCACGGTCCGAGCGATAAATCCTTGGGGCGGAGCGTATTCCGCACCCCGGGGAGCCTGACTCAAGAGCTGAAGCGCCTCCAACACATCTGACGCGCGTCGTTTCGCCATTGGATCTTGGGTAGCCCCATAGGCAAAACATTCACCTGCCCCATACATGCTCGTCCACAAACCGTCGTTGTCACTGGCATCTAGGCGGATGTTCACTTTCTCCCCGGCCACTTCGGTCTGTGCTTCGATGACATAGCCAAAGCGAGTGCGACGATGAACCTGATCAATTTGATCCTCATAGAATCGGGCCTTTTCCGCCAAGGTCATCGCCACAAAATAGATGAACGAAAGACCACCATCCGTAGCAACCCAGGCGTTGCCCTCGGCATCAAGCGCCACGTCTCGAACTTCATCACCCGGCAACCATCGCTTTCCTTGACGATACGCCCAAGCTTTTCCGTCGAAACGAATTACGCCTCTTTTCGTCCCGAACCAAACTGTTCCATTTCCCCCACCGGCCACACTGGTTATGTCGTCATAGGGCAAACCATCAACACCGGAATAAAGACGCCATTTTCCGTCCTGATAACAGCCTGCACCTTGAGCACTTCCAAACCACAATCGTTCTAAACCGTCATAATCGACGAAGACATTGCTAGGAGCCCAACGACGGTTTCCTTCCTGCGGAAATACTGCCTGCGTTCCACCAGGGCCTGTTAGAAGTAATGCCCACTCAGTACCGATTGCAACTTTTCCTTCGGGTGCATGAGCGACGGCCAAAACCTTACCAGCCTGTTTGGGTAGCTCACCAATATCCGAAGGCACCTGGTGCTTCCGACGAAGAATAGCGGCTGCATCGTTGCTGGGCACCCATTCACCATTCCTCAACGTGAAGTCCCCCTTGGCAGTGTGCACGTAGACCGCACCATCCTTTTCCACTGCGACCGACCGCACATCATTGCTCGGAAATCCCTGCTGGGTGGTGTAAAAGGTTCGTTTTTCCTGTGGAAATGGCCCCACGCGGCTCGGCATTTCAGACCGATCTGCTTGAAGCGCTCCAGTGAACACCAAAACCACCCACCCCGTACCTAGCAGTCGTCTCACGGTCAGGCTACCCTCCGATGAATAGATTTTGTTTTTTGCGCGATAGTCACCCATGGCATTTTGCACCGGCATAATATGATAGCAGAGCGTACAATGGTATCCGATCAATAATCAGGAAATCCTGAGGCAGCAGCCTCGTTATCTTGCAGAGGAAAGAAGTGCCGATGAATCGCATTTACTTGATCCTATTTGCTTTTTTCCTGCCAGCAAACTGTTTCGCCGATCCCACATTTACCTCTCAGAATATTTTCGCTCCCACGAATAAGCACGCCCATTCAAGCAGCATTGTGGAATGTCCCGACGGCAGTCTGATCGCGTGTTGGTTTTTCGGGAGTGGTGAACGCACAGCAGCGGATGTCGTGGTTCAGGGAGCACGCTTGGCAAAAGGAGCACATCACTGGAGCCCTGTCTTCTTAATGGCAGACACGCCTAAGTTTCCAGATTGTAATCCAGTTTTGTTTATCGACAGCCATGATCGACTTTGGATGTTTTGGATTTCAGTCCTGGCGGAACGTTGGGAATGCAGCCAGCTGAAGTATCGCCGGGCGGATCAAGCCCATGGACAGGGAGCGCCAGATTGGTCCTGGCAGGATACGATCCAATTAAAGCCGGGGCAAGCATTTGCAGAGGTCATGCGAGAACGTTTCGACCAACTGGGCGTAAAAGACGGCATGTGGGCCGAATACGCAAAACCCTACCGCCGACTGCTGTTGGAGGCAGCCCAAGATCCGTCCAAACGCCAAATGGGCTGGATGACTCGCACTCATCCCATCACGCTTCCCCGTGGACGCATCCTACTTCCCCTGTATTCAGACGGCTACAACACATCGTTGATGGGCATCTCCGATGATCAGGGTCAAACTTGGCGGGCAAGCTCTCCCATCGTAGGCCTGGGGCCGATTCAACCATCTGTCGTGAGAAAACGGAACGGCGAATTGGTGGCTTTTTGCCGAGACTCTGGCCATCCACCGCCACGGGTTCTTGTTGCCCGTTCTCAGGATGACGGTGAAACCTGGTCTCCAGCCACTGACAGTACTCTTCCCAACCCCGGTTCGAGCTTAGAAGCGATCGCGCTGAACGATGGAAAGTGGATTCTGATTTGTAATGACACCGACCAAGGTCGCCATCGACTGTCAGTGCTGCTGTCAACTGACGAGGGTCAGAGCTGGAAGCATCAACGAGTGATCGAACCAAGTGATACAGAAGGAAAAACGTTCGACTATCCTTCCGTCATTCAGTCACAGGACGGCTTGATTCACCTGACCTATAGTTACAGTTCCACGGAAGGTCGCTGCATTCGACACTGCGTCATGAATGTGGAATGGATTGAAAGCGGAGCGAACCGTTAAAGTTCGAACCACCGCACTCATTGCGAAATCGCCCTTCTGAGAGTTGGGCTTCATTCGAAGCAGGACGATCCTTGATAAACCAACGCGACGAACCAAGGAAAAAGAACCTCCATGCTTGTGATCAAGAGCCTCGTCGGTGTCGCATTCCAGCTGACGTTATTCGCAGCGTTACTGCTCCTGCCAGCCCCAACCTGGGACTGGCCTCGAGCCCTTCAGTTTTTGATCGTTTACGGCATCGCAACAACGATCGCGGTCTTTATCCTGGCTCGCATCGCCCCGCACGGTCTCGAGGCTCGACTTTCCGCTCCGGCGTCGGCTAGTCAGCCGAAGAGGGATCGGATTGTCACTTGTTTTATGGTCTTACTCTTCCTCGCTTGGTTTATCTTCATTCCAATTGATGTCTTCCACTTCCACCTATTGCCGCCGCCTTCACGCTCGCTATCGGCATTGGGAGCCGTCGTCTCAATCGCGGGTTTCGGATTATGTCTGGCATCGATTTATCGAAATGCTTTTGTTGCTCCGATTGTAAAAGACCAATCGGATCGTGGGCACACTTTAGTCGATACGGGCATTTACGGCATCGTCCGCCATCCCATGTATCTCGGGATGCTCTTGTGGCTAATCGGCCTGGGCCTTTGGCTTGAAAGTACAGCAGGATCTCTCGCAACCCTCGTCTTGGCCCAGATATTCCTACTTCGCATCAAGATCGAAGAGGCCACCTTGTCGAATTCGCTACCCGGTTACGTGGGCTACAAGCGCCGAGTGCCCTACCGTCTGATTCCGTTTATTTGGTAACCGCGTTCTTACTTGTTTTCAAATTCGCCTTCCTTCAACTGGTTGGCCGCCGTCTGTTGAAAGACTCTTCGCATTTTCGAGTTGTCACTGTTGATCAGACCATCGCGTTGAATCATCATCACGTAAATCGTGTCTGTCTCGGGATCCACCCACCCCTGCGTCCCAAATGCGCCACCATGACCGAACGTCCCCTTTGAAAACATCCCTGTCGTACCTTGAGGCTCACGCACGAGGCACCATCCCAGCCCCCAACAATTCCCTGGGGTAAACCCCGTTTTCAAGTCGCCTGACTGCGGTGAGATCATCGCCTCGACACCACCTTTCGAAACAATTCGCTGCCCACGCAACATCCCACCGTTCAACACCATTTGATAGAACCGAAACATATCGCGTGCCGTGGCGAAAAGCCCACCAGACGGATTCGGTGCCGTCAACTGGCTGTAATCACCGAGAAACCCCTTCGAGGGAACGAGCGTTTTCTCCGCAGGGTTCCACTTATAAAGTGTGGCGACGCGTCTTAATTGCTTCTCATCCAAAAAGAAAGTAGCCCGGTTCATTCTCAGGGGATCAAACACTTTTGTCTTAAGAAATTGGTCTAGCGGTTGTTGGGATACAATCTCCACAATCCGCCCAGCCACATTGAGCCCGGGACTGTAAAGCCAGCGTTCGCCGGGTGAAAAGGCAACAGGCCTTTGCGCGAGGGCGTCAACAGCTTCTTCCAATGAACCATCGAACGATTGTTTACCGGAAAGCCCTGCCGTATGTGTAACACAATCACGAATCGTCATTTCACGTGAGGGCGTTTCACCCCCCTGCAACTTCACTTCAGCAAACGCTGGAAGATATTTACTGACCTTATCATCGACAGACAGTTTCCCCTCGTCTTGCAGAATCATAACGGCCGTTGACACAATCGGCTTCGTCATCGATGCGATCGCAAACAGACTCCCTTTTTTCATTGGTCGTTGCTTCTCGACATCGGCCCAACCGACCGCACTAAGGTGGACAATCTTGCCTCGATGCCCAACGAGGGTAACAGCACCAGCAATGGCATCCGCATCAACAAACCCCTGCATTGCCTTGTTGATTGCAGCATTCTCCGGAGGCGTTTGCCCCGACTGGGCAACACTCAACGCCGGCAAACACAATACGCAAACCGCAAACAATGAATAACGCATCGCAGGTCATCTCCTCTCACAGCTCGCCACTTTGCAATCAGCTGCAGATAGGCAGGCCAGTTTTCGGCGTCAATGAGTTCTCACTCGCCACAATTTGACGAGGCTACCCTCACTTTTCCTGTAACAAAACATTGGGCTATTTGCCTGTATTTTCTTGAAGTGCCGCCTTTGGTAACTCAGTTTGCGCGTCCCCATCTTTCAGAAACGCCACCAAATCCACAAATTCGGTGAGTGACAACTGAGAAACCGTTGCATCCGGCATGAGGCTGCGTTTATTGTTCACCTTCTCGTCAATCTCATTGACATTAATTCGGTAATCGCGACCATTGGGCCCACGCAAGACGACCTGAGGCGGACCGTCACTAAGCTTGAGTCCACCATAGACGTTACCGGACTTGGTCACCACACTCCAGGTTTCGAACCCTTCTTTGATTTCCAAGGAAGGATCTACAATCGACTCAACAATTTTCTCAATCGTATGAGTCTGCCAAATCTTGTTTAAATCGGGGCCAATACTGCCTCCCACCCCTTCGATACGATGACAATTAATGCATTGGCTCTTTTCCGCATTTAAGAAGACATCCCTCCCTCGCCGACTATCACCCGTTTCAGCAACCAACTTTTTGATCCTGGCGATACTCGTCGAGTCCAAGGAAAGGGAAAGACCGTCTTGGTAGATTTGCTTAAGCAGATCGTGTGCCTTTCCCGTTGCGTCGGAAGCCACGTGACGTTGGAGCGCTGCTGCCACAGAAGACTTGGTAGCAACTGGTAAGTTCCCCGATACATAGCGCTGCCCAAGTTCTACAGCATGATCCATATCAGCCCCTAGCACATCGATCGCCGCATTCACAATCACCGCATCCTGGATATCCAGCATGGAGCGTGTAACAGAAGTTGCCTTCTCTTCGTCAACCTCGCCAAGAAGCCAAAGGGAGTCTGCAATTAACTCGGCTTCTTTCCAGCTCTTCATCTGCTGAACCCACTCATCAAGCAGCAACTCTACCCCTGGATCCCCGCGATCCGAGAATGGCCATTGCTCCGCTTTCAAGAGAGCCAAGGCCTGAATAACTGCCTGCCTCTCGCTCAATGATCGGCCTTTATCACAAAGGATTTCAAATAGCGGGCGACTGGCAGAGATAACACGCAGCTCACCCGCCAACTGAATCGCCGACTGACGAATTTCAGCATCGGATGACTTCAGTAACTTCACAGTCAGCGCGGCAACACTCGGAGACTTGCCACCTCCCACAAGCCCCAAAGTTTCCAAGGCCGTGATCTGCAGGCGGGCAGAACTGTCAGGATTTTGTTTAAGCCAGTCAATCACTCCGGTCGCCTGAATGGGAGGGCGCACCACGATATGGCGATGAGCCGTCAACAACCGTTCGAGCTGATCCTCGGTGAAGCCATTGGTTTCGCCGCGCAGAAGTCGATCTAACTCGTCGGCAGCCCCATGGGTTCGCAAAGCGAGAAACAATTCGGTCGCCAACTCGCTTTGCTGGGAGTCATTGGAGATTGCCATTTGACTGATCTTTCTGACACCCGGAATACCACATCGTTCAACCCCCCTCAAAATCCCATCAAACAGATACTGATCGTTTCGATCCACATTCACTAATTGCGCAAGCAATCCTGAGGCAATCGTTTCTTTGACTTCATGCTGGGCCGCCAAAGAACCAACAGCACCGGCAGCCAACGCAGCCGCTCGCTGCACGGCCGGATGAACATCCTTCGCAACCAGGTTCAACAACGGTTGAGCACGCGACAGTGTGGCTTGGTCTGCCGACATTTGATGGCCAATCGCCTCCGCCGCAGTCCGTCGCATCTCAAAACTCGAATCCGTTAACAGTTCCTCCGCACATGGCGACGCTGCATTCCAATCAAGCTGGCAAGCCGCTCCAAAAGCCGCGACTCGAGCCGGCAGGGACAGTGATGCATTTCTCGCAATCTCCAAGCATTTCCCACTAATTATCTCGGTGGGGATCTCCCGATGCTCTACTCCACGCCGCACCACTTCTTTTCGAACTCTTTCACGAAGTTCGAAATCAAGCGTCGTGGTGAGAATCTCGAACAGGTGCTCCATTGTTCTATAGCGAAGTAGATTCCAGGCGTTCATTTTCCCGAGCGCAATACCCGGAAGACCATCTGTTCCGGTCCAACGAAGGCGATAAATGCGCCCGTGCGTTCCGTCACCCCATGACCGCCCTGCGCCCCCACTATTCGTTCTCCAATCGAGCACGTAAATGGCACCGTCAGGGCCCACCAGAGCCTGCACAGGCCGAAACATGCCATCATCCGATTCCATCAGCGTAAATTGGCTGACCACCTTGAAGGTGCTACCGGCTCGTTCAATTTGGTAGGCGCGTACTTTCATTCGGTACACGTCGGGATAAATGAGCAAGCCGCGAAATTCTTCAGGAAAACGTGTACCCTGATAGATCAAAAGGCCCGCTGGTGCGCCACGCCCTGTTTTTAGCATTGAGGGCATCTTTCCTGGCCTTTCGCCAAAGACAGCACCCCGTGCGAAATCCGTGCGGCAACACTTCGCACCCATCTCTAATCGCCAACCGTAATCTGCTCCCTCGAGCAAATGCATCAGCCGAACCCCTTGAAATTTCGACCCATCCTCCTGGTCATTATCAACGTGAAACATGTTGTACAGTTCGTCGAAGACAACATTGCGGTAGGGATTGCGAAAACCTCGCGCAAATTCAGTAAGTCTCGACCCATCGGGACGTGAGCGAAAAATGGCTCCGGTTCGCAGCACGGTTGCCCGAGATCCGTCACTACCCTCGGCAATATTGTCATCGTCACCGCTTGTTGTATACATCCAATTGTCGTGGCTGATGGTCAACCCGGAAACTTGATGATGATGATAACCACACATTCCCCTTAAGATCTCTTGTTCCTCCCACACCCCATCCTGCGTTTGCCTACGACGAATCACATGCCCGACCGAGGGAAAATACATCCACTCTTTGTGCAAAAGAATGCTCGAAGGCATTTCTAAATCGTCCATCAATAACTGGGCCGTCTCGTAAGTGCCATCACCATCCGCATCGACCAACCGTTTGAGCTGATCATTGACATTCTTCGTCTTGCGATTGACGGTCGCCTTTGAACCATCCTGATAGATCACATCATAGGTGGTGTCTATCTGTTCTGTTGCCTCACGCCATTCCAAAACGAAAAGTGCCCCATCATCTCCAAAGGTCATTGCAACCGGATCGACAACGGTTGGTTCTTCTGCAACGATCTCGACGGTGACACCGGCCGGCGTGCGTAGACCTTTCAAGCGTTGATCAGCATTCTGATTATTTCCCACCTGATCTTGCATCCTCACCCATTCAGGCGTCGGCGTTTGCAACATTTCCTCTCGGAGGAAATCGGGCTCGGCAATCGCTTGACCCACGACCTCTGCTCGGAAAACACCCAGGTTTGCAACGATGGACGCCAGAATGATTAAGTCGCGACAATTCATGCTTCATTGAATCCTTGCAGAAAACCGTAACTTGCTAATCGTTGAAAAACTAATCGCCGGTCGCCGCCCGTCCGACTTCCGGTAATGATCAATATACACTCTGAATTGCATTCCGCAGATGATTGAAGAGGAGTTCTTTTTCCAAATTCCGGCGTTTCGCGCACGGCGGGAGACAACGGCAAAGGCCTGGCTATCCGTGGCCCCGCGTGAGAAGGCGTCAGCAACCCTACTGTCAACTCTTTCACCCAACCGCTCGTGCAAATTGCCCCCCCTAACGAACCTTTCGCGAATCACAGTCAATTTTCATTGGCCCTTTTCATTGGCCCCCAAATGACCCGAACCGAAGCCTTTACAAAACAATCTTCCCGCAATCGAATAAATTCCCGAACCGCTGGTAGCACCCGCCGCACCTTTTTTTCATCATCAAATTCTGAAAACTCCAATCCCGACGCGATTTGGATTGAAACCTAGAAGGGCGACAAACCGAAAGGCAGCAACGCTCCGGGATGCTTGACCGATCGCGGACTTACCGCCCTGGTATCAGTCATCTTGAAAGCGTGGCTCAAGACAGCATCACCAACCCCAGGTCCACCCCAACCGAATTGCTTCGCGAGAGCGGCGAACCATACTTGCAAATCCATTGCCGGACCTTCCTTGGAACCTACCCTTAGAAGCACAGATCGCCCGATCCATGAACATGAACTCTGAAGCTGATTGTATTTCAAGCCGACCGTCGGCAACAACCGATTCGCCTTCACCTGCCATGCGTTGCTTCGCGAGTCCGACACTCCCAATCCGACAAAGGCAACCCGCGTGGCACAGAGCATCAAGGTTGGACCCGCGTGACACGCTTCATCAATTCAACAACAATAACCGGTGCTAATCGCAGATACGATCCGCTCAATCCGTTCCGCCAGGATCGAGGGGCCGATCGCCTCTAAGCTTTCAGAGATCGGGAACGCCTCAGCCACCCCACCAAACCGATTGCCCCTAACATCATGACACTCGTGGAAGGCTCAGGAACAACGGAAACCTCGAAAGAAAGTTGGTATTCCACCTCGTCATTTGGACTGGCCGTCCCCACGGGATCGGTGTCAGGTGTGAAGTCACCTTCCTGAAACCAAAAACTGTAAATGCCTTCGCCAAGCGAACCCTCAAAACCCGAGACCACATTGGCGCCTGGAACCGGGAATTCAAAAAGCGCGCCTAAATCATCGAGCACATCGTCATTGACACCACTTCCCGGATTAATGCCAACCAGGGCGGCTCCCAAAAGTGCCGACGCATCCGTTTTCGAACTGATTTCTGCTCCCGTTTGAACTCCAAAAAACCCACCATTTCCAGGCGGCGAGTAAGTGGTGTCGTAGCGATCGATCGTAATCGATGTGAGTGCCGTATCGGGACCGATCGAAATTGTCCAAAAATCAATCTCGGAGTTCGGGCCCAGATCGTTTACGAGCTTACCGGTGATCGTATGAGTCCCAACCGAAAGGTTTTGAAGCGATTCGGGTAGCTTCGTGGGGCCAAGATGATTGTCGGACAAATCATCATCAATCGACTCGTTATAATTCACCAACTCACCGTGCAGATGCCCACAGGCGATCCAGAACAACCCGAAGGTCAACAGCGTGCAGCGCAACATGATAATTCTCCAACCGCGTATCAAGAAAGTCTCTGAACAAACCCAAGCCTATGTTTATGCCAAATCGCCCGTGCAATTGAAAGCTTTTTCCGTTTCTTTCGCACACCAGGCGAACCTATCTAAGAAAAACCAAAGCTTCGTAAGTTTTACACTCGCGCAGAAAACCCGGCGATTCACGATCTCCTTGACGATGGGATTTGCCGCGTACTCGAATTCGCCATTTCCTAAGTCGCGTTGATCGAGCCGCACAAGCCTTTTAGGCAGGCAACACCGTCACCCTTCCTTGGAAAAAGAACGCCCGTGCGCCGGACAGAGGGAGAAACGTGAATCGGAAACGCCATCTGCTCCCAAGTCAAAACAACCGCAATTCCCCGTCCTATGGTTTTTTTTGACCTTCAAAGAGAGCCCGCACACTCGGTGGAATCACCGATTTGGCGGCTTTGCTAGGCACGGGAGGAGTGACCGTTTTTTTCGTTTCGCCCATTCGTGGCAGCAAGGGCGAAAACATGACCGACCGATCTTCCGACGCAGAAATGATCGCTTCGTTGCCAGGGGAGAATGTGATCGCAGTAATCCCAGCTGAGTGATCCGTCAGCGGTTGTCCAACTTGGTGAAATCGCTGATCTTTGGCTTTCCACACATGCACTGTACTCCCAGTGGCCGCCGCCAGATAACTCCCATCCTGACTGCATTCCAGCAGATGAGCATCAACAAGCTTTATTTGATGAAGTGGTTCTGCTTCAGCCTGGGAGTAAAGGCTCAACGTTCCGTCCTCCACCAGGGTGACAAATCGGTGATCATCGAGAATCTTGGCCGCTCGAATAGAAGCGCCCTGGTTGTCGAATTCGTTAATCAGTTTCCAGGACTCATCGCCCCGCTCCCATATTCTTATTTTTTTGTCCGCGGTTGCAACGAGCAACTTATTTTTCAAGGCGTGTATCTCGACAGCCGTTGCGTGCGGCCCTTGGGAGATTTCCGTCCAAGGCCCTCGTACGGTGGGGGCCTCCACAAACCGACCCGAATCGAGATACCTAACCCAATGGGCTCCTTGATTCAATTGGAACGTTTGCTGTTGAATCTCAGCCGTCGATTGATTTCCGTTGTTTGTTTCGGAGAGCTGGGGAACTCGGCGATAGTCAAGCGCACCATCGACTTCTTGAAAGGTCGCGTCCTGGCCTTGCCATCCCAACACGCGAATTCTCGTATCAGGTTTCGAAGTCACGATCGCGGTCCTGGCCGGAAAGGCGTTAGCGACCAATTGGCGATCATCCCTCTTCCCGGGATCCAACACGACGACATGCGAAAAATCGCCCACCAAGACAAGCCGCTTACTCACGTCGGTCCACGCCATGTCTCTCACCACTCCCCCAACGTAAAGAGTGTCTCTCCAACGTTGGCGAGGCCCTTGCCACATTTCTCCTTGCCAAAGTTCAAGTGCTCCATCCTGCCCGGCGATGGCAAATTGATAGGTCCCCTCAAATGGAAACGGAGCAATCCGGGCGAGTGCAACCGGCCCCGCCGCTTGAATCGAACCGCGGTAACGTCCACGACGGCCGCCCCAAAATTGAACCTGGTTATTTGACAGCGTAAGCAACGTATGATTGTCAGGCGAAATCTCACAAGTCCCAGGTTCGATTCCTCGACAAGGAAATTGATACCGTCGGGCAGTGTTGCGAGGCCAATCAGGTTGCCATCGAATGACTTCACCCGCTTCACTCGCGCTAAATAAAATTTGACCACTGCGTGAAAACCGAACATGAGCGACCGGGGAAGTATGGCCTTCCAGGAGAAGCTGACTGCCATCCGGGTCCACCAGGGTAATTGTGTTTCCGGAAGCGACGGCAACGTGTTGAAGCCCAGCCTCCGCGGCATACGCCACTTGGACCACACCCTCTGGACACTTAATGAGAGGGGAGGCCTTCTGCGTAAACGTATTCCAGATGGCAACGCCACCATCTCGATCCCCGATAATAATTTCCTGTTCCGTTTTAAAACAAAGCGTTTGGTAATGTTTTTCCTCGGAAATTAAAAATTGCTGCCGGCGTTCACCGCGCAGATCCATCACACCGACGGCCCCATCATCGAGGACATAAGCAAGTCGCTCGCCGTCGGGTGCCCACGCCAAATCGACGATCGTCCCATTCGTAACAATCGGTGGCTCGACTTGTCCGGTTCTCGTTTGAATCAAGTGAATCCCGGGTTCTGCAGCAACCGCAATTTGTTTCCCAGACGGTGAGAACTCGAACGCCACCACGCCGAGATCGGGTAGACGCCATTCATAAAGGTTCTTTCGCAGACTCCAGATACAAAGCGCACCTCTTGCTGAAACGGCGGCCATCCGAGGTGAATTTGCCGCCAGTGCCACCTCCAACCAGCGACCGTGAGTCGGCGGCAGGCGAGTCAAATCCCCTTCCTGTTGCACCCAAAGATCCAAGGATCCGACACTGACTTCGGCTTGCCCATTCTGACGGGTTAATCGGGTTCCCTGTTCTGGATCAATCGCCCATTGTTCCTGGCCATCATCCCATTTCCACCACTGATTGCGAGCGGTTTTTATTCTCAGTTGCCAATCCTGAGCTGGATGGGAAAAAGCCGATTGAAAATCCAGTTCGAGAACACGCGATTCGACCCCACTGGCGTCCGGCGAATCCATTTGTTTTTTGATTTCGCCACTTTGTGGATCGACAACCAAGATCACTGTCCGGCTCAATTCGCGATTCAGCCCTTCCTCGCTATCCGTTTCCTGATCGTCAGTTGTTTGACAAGAAATCACCATGGCATTCCCAGTGGGCGACAGCGTCAGGCTTTCTACGTCGCCCGGCAACACCAACGGGTCGAACCACGAACTGGACTTTCCAGTCAGGGGATCTACCCGCCAGAGCTGACGCCCTCGTGCCACGATCAACCCCAGGTCGTGCGGGCGAAGCACCCAGGACTCGGTTAGGAGTTCGTCCGTTTCACCTTCGGCAAACGGAACGGGAATCAGACCATTCGCAGCTTCCATCCAATAGCCTGCAGCGTTTACATTCCATCGCCAAAAATGAGAAGTCACCGTGTCAAATAGGGCGATCGATGTTCCGTCTGGCGTCAACTGCAAGATATACTGCCCCGTTTCCGATAGGTGGGGTACGTGAAGCACCTGTTCGGGACGAAGACAATGACCATGCAAAAATCGCCATACGAGTTCACGTATTTTGCTCGGACATCGCTGTTCGTCTTCCAACAACTCCAGCGCTTTTCGCGGATCTTGCTGAAAGACTCCAGCCACCGTTTGCAACTGTCGGTCGTACGGATCCCGCAGCATTGCATCGGTACCCGAAGCAAGGAATGAAGAGACCTCCGCTGCGACTTCTCCTGAAATCCGTCGTGTATCCTCAATCTGCGTATCCTTGGCCTGCAGTGCAGCATCCTTAATTTTGGATTCACGCCGCAGGCCTTCGGCTTGTCGCTGGAACCCTGACGCCGAGAGTGCAAAATAGGTTGATACAGACGAACCAATGACCAGAGCCACGACGAACCCAACCACCAAGCCCGCCACCGTCGTATGCCTTTTACACCAGCGATAGGCTCTTGCGATACGTCCGACCGGACGTGACAGAATGGGTTCGGTGTTTAGGAAACGTTGCAGTTCGTCTGCCAATTCCCCGGCTGTAGCAAATCGTTGCTGAGGATCTTTTTCGAGACAGCGAAGACAGATCGTCTCCAGATCAATCGGCACGTAATTATTAAGGTGGCGAGGTGATGGTGGCTCTTCGTTAATGACTTGGTGCAACAACATGCTCGTATTCCCGCGGAACGGCAACTCTCCGGTCAGCAGTTCGAACATCACCACCCCCAGCGAATAAACATCGGTGCGAGGGCTACTGTCATGAGCTTGTCCCATCGCTTGCTCAGGTGACATGTAGGCAGGCGTCCCCAGCACTTGCCCTTCCACCGTCATCGTCACTTCGTCCGCTTCCCGTTTTGCTAATCCGAAGTCCATGATATGAGGCTGGTCATCTCCATCCATCATGATGTTGCCCGGTTTCAAATCGCGATGAACGACCCCGACTCGGTGGGCATGATTGAGGGCCTCCGAAATTTGGTAACAAAGCTTTGCAACTTCATTGGGATTTGGCGACCGAATCCCCATCCAATCATAGAGCGACACCCCGCGGACCAGATCGCTGACGATATAGACGGTTTCGTCGGTGCGCCCTACTTCGTGCACTGAGACGATATTGGGATGTTTGAGTTGAGCAGCAGCACGCGCTTCGCGCAGAAATTTGTCGATTTCTTGTTCAGAAAGTTGCCCACGTCGCGGCAACTTCAAGGCCACCGTCCGATCTAGCACAGTATCTCGTGCCTTCCACACTGTGCCAAATCCACCGACGCCAATTCGCTCAATCAGCTCAAAATGGGCGATCTGCTTGAGAGTCGGTGCCTCTTTGGTCGCCATCGCGTCGGAGACCAGGCTAAACGCCTCTCCGCAAGCGATACACGTAATATCGGACCAAGGAAGGTCGGCCAGGATCTCCACTGGCGACGCGCAATGCGGACACCGCACGATCAGTTTTGCTGTATCTGACGTTTCCGCCCCTTCGGTCGTCCGAGAGCGCCCGGAACGATTATCCCCCTGTTCGAACACATCTCGAGCATTTTCGACCAATCTTTGCTTCCGAAGCTCTTCTTCTAACTCCGGCATCAGATCGCCGTGCTTCGAGACAATCGTGTCTCGAGATAATTTTTCTCCCTTCGCCTGACGTTGGGCATAGTCAGAAACGACGTCAAGAATCTGGGAGCGTCGCAAATCTGCGTCGTCACGATGCTGCGTCATCGCCCATTGCCTCGGCACAAGAGAGAATAGATGTTCGTAAACCCTAACCTCATTGTGAACCAAACAGGGCGTAAACGCCAACGGACGATCGATTTAATCCGACAGGAATTTAAGGATCATCTCATCCAAAGGGTCAGATCGCCAGAAGGACTACCTCTCACCCCACTTTTGCCGTGGCTTGTCTAGAACTCGCCGATTACGCAATATCCAGCCCACGATTCCGAGGCCAAACAGCATTCCGCTGGTCGGTTCGGGTACGGATTCAGCCGGCGCGGCCCTCGCGTCATCTGACTCATAACACCCTTCCTGAAATGCGAGAATCAAATCGGAACTGTCGAAGACGCAGTCGCCGTTCCAATCGCCGGTGGTCCAGGTTGCCTCATCACCATTCTCGTAAATGCCAACTTGAAACAACTGAACCAGATCAGAACTATCGAAAACTCCATCAAGATTAACGTCGCCGATGCAAGTCCCTTTGCTCCATTTGATCCAAGCGAGTACATCGTTATTATTCACTTCGCCGTCGATGTTAATGTCGTACTGCCAGTCTTCGGACCCGTCTTTGGATGCTTTACTCAAAGCGTCCAAATCGGTCACATCGACCAGCCCATCCCCATTAAAATCACCGGGTCGACAATACATCAATGAGATCGCATTGATCGTCGTCTCGCCTTCACTGAAAATTTCTACCTGATTCTGTTTGAAGTCCGGAAAAATCAGCACGTTACCGCGCACCCCAGTGCGAAACGTACCGTCGAATTCACCCGAATCAATGTGTGGTTGTCGCACCCCGTTTACAACAAATTCTCCTTTTGCACCCTCTTGGCCACCATAACTGTAAATTAGCACGGTGTAGTTCAGTGGTCCTCTGTGCCGCGGAGGAACGAATTCCAAAGCATCAAGCTTAATCACCGATGGAGAACGAAAGAAGGATTCCATCAGCCGCGCATCACCAGGATTTTCAACTTGAATATCATCGTTTTTTCCGATTCGCGCTGCATTCCACGACACACTCGCAGCCGATTGATTGAAGTCGCCGAAAGTGTCCGAGATAAGCGGAAAATTTTCTCCCCCGGTCTCGTTCGGCAGATTGTTCCAAACGGTCTCGCCAAATAAGCCGGCCGGAACACGAATGGGAGCATCGCCCCCGGCTAAATTGAGATTCAGACTGTAACCGTACGAGGATGCAAATCCAACGCCGTGAGCTGCTACAAGTCCGAAACCAATCGCAAGGCCGGCGACGCAAAACCATTGACGTGGCGGAGCGAAGGTGCGTTTCAGGGAAGCAATCATCGTCCAAATCCTCAGGTTTGTTGGGTTAACGTTTACTGATCCACATGCTAGTACGCTGCATTCGCTCCCGCAGAGCGTATTTTGCGCGCCGGAGCAAACCACGAACGGCTTCCGGTGAGCGATCCATTTGATTCCCCGCTTCTTCAAGCGTCTTTTGTCGAAAGAACCGCAGCAACACGGCCTGCCTTTGTTCATCCGGAAGCGAAGCAATTGCCACTTGCATTGCCTGTACGGCTTCATCATTAGCAACGTTCTGACTCGGCGTTCCCCCATCGTCTTCCGCAAGGATTCCCATGAGGTCTGCAACAGAGGTCTTATAAATATCTTGAACGGCATCCACGCGCCGCATATCGCCGCCACGTTTCTTCCGTTTCTGGTGCTTGATGGCATCGATAATTCGGCTTTCCGCAATCGTCTTTAACCAAGCCAGAAATGAACGATCAGACTTGGGTTCGAAACGACTTATTTGCTGAAAGGCGCGAAAAAACGTTTCCTGCAAAATGTCTTCCACGCTAATTAGACTTTGCAAGGGGCCAGCCAACTTCGGCCGGATATGATCGGCCACCGCATCACAGTGCGCCAGCAGCAGTTCTTCCAGTGCGGGACGATCTCCCGCAATGGCTTTCTGTGTTAACTCCCGTTGTCGGTTTGGATCAATCATACTTTCCCTCATACTCTCTCGCTTCGTTTGAGTTTAACTGCGACTAAAGCTGTTTGCGACGCTTTTCCCCTTTCCAAAGACTCAAACGACATCTTCCGCGGAAACGGTCGCGCTTTTTTTCGCGCTAATTGCTTAGGTCGGACTTTCGCTTAGCTTTTCAGCTGACAACAGCTCCAGAGGTTGACTTGTTTGGACACCCACTCAGCCCACCCACCGAGGATCGTCGGGACGGGGAATCCCCGGACGGCGCCCCCCGGCGAGAACGCGGGCGACAAGCCCCAACCCAAACGGACCATTGTTTCATTGAATTCCCCGAGTGGCGAGCAGTGATGGTAGAGCGTTTGGCAACGAGTTTAAATTCAAGGGAAAAGAAGTTCCAGAAAGCTGACTCGAGCTTCCCCAGCAGGCAGCGGAGACGGCCTATTCCACCGAACCAACGCAAGATACCTACCAATCAAATCCTCCTCTCGAATGCAAGAACGCCGAGTCATCCCAACGGGATAACTCGGCGCTTGCCCCTTCCATCAACTGCACGAATTGTGCATTTCGACTTAAACGAGCGACAGTTCTTCGGCGAGAAAATGCATCAACTCATCATCCTCGTCATCCGCCGTGGAATGATCGTCATCAGCAAAAATCGAGTCGACCATTTGAACATCAGGCACTTGATTCGGTGTGGACGCCAATTGCTTGAGATCCATTTTATCCGAATCATTATCGCCAGCAGTTTGCTGATCGTTTTGGCGATTTCCCCCCCAAGACTCCACCACAACTTGCGGGTTGCTCACAGCCGCAGTCGCGCCTAATGCGTAGCCACCGTCTTGCATCGCTGTCACCAGGTCAGCCGTTGTAAAATCGCCATCGTGGTTCCAATCCCCTTCGGCCCAACCCGAGTTGCCTTGAATACCATCTTCGTATTCCCCAGAAGCGAAGACCTGAACAACATCCTTCGAGTCAAAGCGACCGTCCAGATTGGCATCACCGTAAGTTGACCCCATCACATCGTGGATCAGGTAATCCATATCTCCGTCATTGACCTGGCCATCACCATTCAGGTCTCCCAGATTGTCGTTCGCTCGAATTTGGGACCCGAGTAGATCGATGTCGACAATTCCAACCGAGCCGTCTGCGTTAACATCACCATGCAGATGGGCATAGTCTTCAACTTCTCCATCCTTTGCAATCCCGTGCGGTGCCAAACCACCGTGCGTGCTAAAACGAAAACGCGAGTAGACAGGTCGTGAGGGCATGGGAAACGCATCACCCGGCACAAAGAAATCAATCGTGTTCACACCCGGAATGAGCGCCGCACTGGTAGCGATCTGCTCCGTCGAGTCCCAGGTGCCATCCTGATTGAAATCCACCCATGCGTCTAGAAAACCATCCACCGATGCTTCGACATCGACGAGTGCGAAATCCCCTGGGTGCATTCCCGTCACAAAATGTACGCCATCCTCATCGTCGGATCCATCGGCGATGTCATCACCTTTTGCATTGATTGTTGGCTGTCCATTTGGATCCGCATCAATCTTATTTCCAAGATAGACTTTCGGGTTAATCAAATGCCGCGCACCATTTGAAGCCAGTAGCGTTGGGTACGGCTGATCCGGCGCATCACCAAAGTCGAACCTGCCACCCGGTTGGTCACGCTCACTGATGAACACCAAATGATCCTCAACTTCTCCATTCGGAATACTGGCGGCAGGATCCTGGTCAGGCTTGAGCAATGGATCCGTCGTGCTGAAACGCCATCGTGAATAAGTGGGTTCATTCGGACCGGGCTGCGCGGTATTGGGAACCATAAACGTCAAGATATTGACGCCAGCAGCGAGAGGCTCAGCGCTAAAGATCTGCTCCGGAGCTCCCATGTCCCAGTTTCCGTTCCGATCAAAATCGATCCAACTGTTCAGCCATCCCCGGGTGGAGGCGATCACTTCTACAGTTGCCAAATTGCCCGGAACGAGTGGGGTAAGGAAACGGACACCGTCTTCGTCGTCAACGTTAGTGCCAACGACCTGGTCGTCACCATCTGAGTTGATGGAAGGTTGACCATCGGCTTCTCCCTCGACCCGTCGCCCCAAGTAGACTTTCTTATTGATTCGATGCTGGGCTCCATTGGAGGCCAACAGAGTCGGATAAGGCTCGTCCGGTGCATCACCAAAGTCGAATCGGAAATCCTGCTCAGGCGTATCGATGAAGACCAAATGGTCTTCCACCTCTCCATTGGGAGCCGGTTGATTCGGACTTTGTTCAGGCTTCAGGATTCGGTTGGTATTGCTAAAACGCCAACGTGAGTAGGTCGGTTCGTTTGGACCAGGGGTCGTGCCAGCAGGCACCATAAAGGACAGGATGTTCACTCCTGCGCTAAGCGGTTCCGCAGCGAAAATCTGCTCTGCAGTTCCCGAATCCCACGATCCGTTCCGATCAAAATCAATCCAACTATTCAACCATCCACGGGTTGAAGCAACCACTTCGACCGTTGCCATGTTGCCTGGAACCAAGGGAGTGAGGAAACGAACACCATCTTCGTCGTCAATATTGGCGCCGACGTTCATATCGTCACCATCCGAGGCGAAGGTAGGTTGGCCATCCGCTTCGCCTTCCACGCTGCTACCCAGGAACACATCGGGATCGATCAGGTGATGGGCACCTCCGTTGGCAGCCAAGGTGGGATACGGTTGATCCGGTGCATCCCCCCAGTCAAAACGATAATCCTCCGTCGTACAGACATGATCAATCCACAACTCTTGGCCACCCAGCTTGAGCGAGTTGATCGAGCCATTTAAGACGAGCTGGCCCACATCATTTCCATACCCACCCCCGCCAATACTCACGTTAACGCCGCCAATATTCAGACCATCAACGTCACGGAAGTTGCCAAAATTGCGAAAATCACCATTGATTTCGAGATTTAAATTTCCACCGTATTCACCAAACTGAAGAGTCACTCCACTGACGGTGGCGCCAAAATCGATATCGACCAAGATATTGTTGACCATCATGTCTTGGCCAAGATGTCCGGCGTGGTTGGCATGTTCCACCGACGTATAACCTCCCGCCGTTACTCCCCCGCCGCCCCAGGTAAACGGTTGCCCCGTAAACTTCGCCTGGAGTCCCGTGTTATCCGCGATAAAGATGTCACCGACCACATAATTGCCGACTGCGGGCATGTCTTCAAAATCGATGCAATCAGCTGGGCGAAACACACCCGGCAGATCCAGGTCAATCCCCGTACCAATTCCAGGACCGAGCGGTAACTCGGGCCCAATTGCTGCGCCCAGAGCATCGGCACCAAACATCATTTGACGACTTTCAAGAGACTCGATCCTTGCGCCTCGACGCTGAATTCCAGTTAATCCTGCCTTCGAACGTTTCTTTTTTTTCTCGTGACGCATGGCTTTGTCTCCCGATAATTAGCTCGCGATTGATGGCGGCCACGGCGATTTGGAGGCTGCCGAACAGACCATCAACGACATCTGTCCGACAGGCGGGCGGAGAAATCGGATTTTTTTATTTCCCGGGGCGACCGAATGGATTGGGAGAAATAGAGCAGCGTTAAGCGGAGTAAACCAATTTGGTGCCAGCCGCTATGCTGGCGACTAAAAACGGTCCCTCGTTCAATCCGCTCCGCCTGATGATGCCAACTGACAGCTGCCTTGGCAGCTGGAAACGAATGAGGCAGATCAATCACGAACGTTGTCACCAGTCCGAATTGTCGCCTTCCGTAAGGCAGAAATGCCCAATGATGCTTGTTGACCGATTTCCTCGAACCCTCGCCGAGACAACCCACGGAAGTTCCAGACGACACAAAGAAAGCTTGATGCGCCGCATTCGATGTCTGGCGATGGATCCACCAGTGGCACCAATCCAAACGATCAGCCAACTTTTCTTTTCGTTGGGGAACGAATCAGAACGCGCTCATTCACCCGGCTGATAGCTGCGGACAGCGTGAGCCTTCACATCCTCTGGATAGAACCAAGCCGGCTTCATTTTCCGTTCTGAGAAAAGTTTCGCCTGATCGAAAAAGTGGGGAGACTTTCGATCGGAACTCTGACCAAACTGGGTTGCCGTAACGGCTTCGACGCGCTCACCGAACGTGACGGCACCCACATAAGAGGTGCCGACGACCGCGTAACGCCGTGGCCGCAAAAATCGAATACTGGGCGTTGAGTAGACGGTGTAAATAATTCCCAAGGGGCCTGGAGCCCCGCTACATGGCAGGCTGGGCAGGAAACGATTGAAGCCCGCCGCCGCGCCAACCACATCATGCCGTTTCGTCATTCGTTGTATTCGGTGCACATCCCCCCAAGGAACGCGCCAATCGCCATGAATCTTTTTCAATTCTTCCGCTGCTGAAACTAAGGCGTCCAATCGACTCAAACGATTCTGCCGATACTCTTTTTTGAGTGTTTCTGCAGGATACCCCTCCCCATAAAGTTGCATGTACCAAGCCACGCATAGAGTGGTAGCAGTCGAGTCATCTTCAGAACGACAATCCCAATCGAGCAAATGCTTTAAAAAGGGACGAACTCGCTCAGCTCGCTGCCGATCAACTTTTTGCAACCGCTCCAAATCTCGTTGAAATTTTGGCAATTCGGTCATCGGCCAATACATCGTGGTATCGAACGCCAATTCCTGCAATCGCTTAAAAGAGAGATTATCGGTTTGACGCAACAGATACCGAGACATCTTGGCACGACGCGTATCGTGATTGTCATCCTCCATCATGTAATCCGGAAAATCTCCTCGTTGAGGATTCCCGTCGTCGGTGGTTGTGTAAGGCGTTGAATTACAATTTTGAACGTATCCGGTTGACGGATTAAAAACTTGGGGCAGATCATCAAAACGATGAATCCCCTGCCATTCCGTACGTGGATCACTGCCGTCCACAGGCTGGGTCCAATCAAAACTGGGATCGCGGATCGGAATCGAGCCGTTGTAAACGTAGAAAATGTTACCGGCCTGATCGGCATACGCGATGTTGAACATTGGAATCGCACAAATACTCGCTGCCTCGCGCCATTCGGCAAAGTTCCTCGCCCGGATCATCTCAAACGCTTGAGATGGTCGCCGAACATCGAAAAGTCCCGCGATACGCACCGCTAACCAAGTCGAATCATTTTCGCGACGTACGAGCGGGCCCTGATGGGTCTTTCTCAAATGCAACGTACGCTCCTCAAACGTTCCATCCGTTTTCCGAACTCGCACGGTATCCGTCCAGGCAATCGCATCACGGGTTCCATCGCCATACGCATACTGCAGCGGGCGTTTCGGGTCCGGAAACGTCACTCGATAAGAATCGGCAATATCCGGTTCGTTGACTGTGTAGGTCCAACCCAATCTACCGTTGTGCCCCTTGTTGGGGATCGGACTGCCAAAGAAACCAGCGCCAGAGAAATTCACCCCTTCATCGCTATAAATATGAGCTTCGTAGTACTGTCCCCAGCCGTACCACGGCTGGTGTGGATTGATTAACAACATTGCCTGACCATTGGCTGTCTTCGTTGGTCCGATTGCCCATTGGTTAGAACCAATGGCAGCATGGGCCGCTTCGGCAAACGTATCCGCCTTGGGGCGACCGACATGGGAACGTCCATAGACAAAGCTCAGCAACACATGGCGATCCATCGCCAACACATGCCAAGGCTCGAACCGATGAATTAATCTCGATTTTTCCTCAGGGTGTTGCGACAAATAATCATTGATCCCAGCCGCATACGCGACCAGATTCGCCTTCATTTCTGGCGGGAACTGCTTCAGATCTTCTTTCGACCGCCGGACAACCTCGAAACTACGGTTGAGTACATCATTGCTTAGTCCCGACTCACCTACAATTTCAGCGTATCGCCCCACTGCACGAATACAGTTATCTTCCACCTGCCAGAAATAGTCCTCCGCCTGCGCGTAGCCCATCCCGTACGTCATGGCAGCATTCGTTTTTCCATGAATATGAGGCACTCCCCACTCGTCGCGATGAATCGTCACCTCTGTCGCCAGTGGTGACATGGCTTGCGCATTCCCCAACAACCCTTCGATGATAAAAACTACAATCAGTGGAAACCAAGGATTCAACCGCGCCATCAGAAACTGTTCCTTTAGGGATACCCGGGGCAAAAGCGTATTCGTGCTCACCATGTTGCTAGAATCATAGGATGATTCACTTTCGCAGAGGAGCCAAGTGGTAAGATCCGATTATTTTGAGAGTCAGCAAGAAACTTTTACTCAAGAACCTCTTTCCCTCAGATTGGCTAGTGGCAATCCTTTTGACGTGACCCTGTCAGGCGAGCGAATGCGCGCTAAATTCGTGAACAATTGCTCGATCTGGTCAGGCCCAAGAAGAGATCCTTGAAACGTGACTCAAGCGCCCCAACCGCTGACGTGCGTTGGAGCTTCGAGGCGCCTTCGCTCCCGTCTTCCCCTCTAAAAAACGTAAAACCGTTCTCAGGAAAAATCACGAAAGATCCGGCGGGAATACGGTGAGACCCAAAAATGGAATTGGCGCGAAGCAAAAGATCGCTCCAGCGATCGTTCCCTGAAATCCTAACAGAGCGTTCAACTCGAATGGCGACGCCAGGATCGCAAACGAAAAAAGCTTCACACAACAATTTCCCGCAGCTTCGGCCGACCAGCCTTCAAGCGATGAAGAGCAGATTCGCAGACATTTCCCTTTGCACCTGGCGACCGCCACATTGGCTCAATCTAAACAGCTGTCAGTTTTTCGAAGAGCCGAAAATATCGTCCAACCATTCATCAAATAACTTGACGACGCTTTCCTTTTCAGGCAGGTGATAAGCCGGAAAGACCTCATGCTGCTTAACTTTACTGCCAAGATCTTTAAAAAGAGGCAGTTGGGATGTCGCATGTGAAAAAATTTCGTCATGCAAACCGTTGATCATCAGGACCGGTTGTTTGACATGAGGGGCAAACTGATACTCGTGGATTTCGGGACGCTTCTCGTGCCATTTCGAATAACCACCGCCAAGCAATATCCCTGTAGCCACTCGCTGATCAACCGCAAGGACAGCAACCGATCTCAAGGCGCCAGCGCTCAGTCCGAATAGCGAAATTTTATGTGGGTGAACATCATCGCGAGTCAGCAGATAATCAACGGTTCGCGATATTTCTTGAGCCACATAGATCCAATCATTCCGAGCGGAGATCGGCGAGTTACGAAATGCCCTGGCAAGCATCTCATTCGACCATCGTTCAAAGGTACCTCGATAAACGGGAAAACATACAATCCGTCCTGCGGAGGCAAATTCATGGGAATAGTTAAACAGCAGTTTCCTTCCCATTTGAAAAGCGCCACCCGAATTCCAACACCCGATTCCCGGCACCCCAATGACTACTTCGCCAGGAGTTTTCAAATCGCGTGGTACCAGAAGATGAAGTGGCAACCGCTCTTCGCCAAAGGGCCCATCAACTTCAACGATTTCGTGACGATATTTGTCATTCGCACCATCGGAGCTTTCCGTATCGTGGATCACGACATTGAGCGGTTGTTCGCGATCGTAGTTATACCATTCCTTCAGATCCGAGAACGGCATCCGCTCTACACGATCTAAAACTTTCGCGACCTTGGGAACCAACAATCGGGATAAATCATCCCGTTCGAGTTTTTCAAGGTAGATCGCGCATCGAAATCCGTCTCCCTCGTCGCGTTGCCAAGGTGAAGCAATTCTTGGCGTGTAAAAGTTGTAGTCCGGATCACTGTAGGATCCACCTAGCAAGGCATGATTTCCTTCGGCATCGCCGTTCCAACACCATTCTCTCACGTTACCGTACATGTCGTACGCGTCAAAGCACCCGATCCCCTTATACTGTCCAACCTCAGCAGTCCCATTTCCGCCATAGTTCGACAACTTCGCAGCGATACCGGGTTGATCGCAAAAGGAAGCTCGCCTCCAGTGGGCAAATGTAGGTAAACTCTTGCCACGAAATTTTGCGTAAGCATTCGCTTCGTACCAACTCACTCCCTCCACCGGATAACTTTCCTTTCCGGTAGGAAAGCGACCATGCTTCCAAGTTGCTGGACCATGCACGCCCGTCGTATCAACAAACTGCTGACAGGCTGACTTCCAAGTAATCTCAACACCCACCAGATCATAGGAGATGTCCGACCAGTATTCGGCTTTTTCATAACCACCAGCATCGACAAATTCTTGATACTGCGAATTCGTAACTTCATATTGATCAATGAGAAAATCGTTACGAATTGGGTGAGCGTCGCCCCCACTCGTTATCGACCTCGTAATCCGCACCATTCCTGGGACGCTCTCACTCAGTGATTGCCAGTCTCGCGTAGAGAAGTTACGCAACCCGACGGGAAACTTCATTTGGGTTTCCTTGGGCACATAACTTTCGTGCTCGAATCGGAGTCGAACGTCACCAATCGGAACCTCCAAATTCACGAACGGAGCAACTCCCAAAAACTCCCATTCGTCATCGCGGGCGAGTGCATCACGTGCCCAGACGGTGGTCCCTTGTGGCAAACGGGTGCAAGAGACCGTCGTGGTGAGCGACGCCCATTGCTCTTGGAACCCCATATCGGTTCCAAGTAAGCCCTGGACCCGTCGTGCTTCTCGAAAAGCACGAACCGGCAAACGTTTTTGTCGTAGCGATCGGATTTGGGGCTGAACAACACGCCTCGCGACCTCTTGCCGATCCGCTCGAACGCGCAGGTCATCCAAAGCCGCCTGGGCTGCCGATACTTGATCGCGACTCTCGAGCGCCGATCGTGTCAGAACGCCCATGTACAGAAAGCCTAGCAAAAAACAGGTTGCAACACCCCCGACCGCGACGATTGACCGATTGCGTCGACAAAATCGGTTTACCTTCACCCTTAGCGAAGGTCGTCGCGCCAAAATCGGGCGGTCCGCAAGATGCAACTGAATGTCCTTACATAAATCGGAGGTCGTTTGATAACGATCGGCTGGATCTTTCGACAGGACCTTCAGAGTGATCCAATCAAGGTCTCGGCGTATACGACCGGACAACAACGCAATACTTTCCCCGCGCGCCGCGGCCCGTTCCAAACAGTCATTTCCGGTCGAAACCATCTGGCTAGGTTTCCGCGGTTCCTGCTCGCAGATTACCTCAAGCACTTCTTGCAAGCTTTTCGACTTCTCGAGTTCTTTCGAAAAGGGGCGCTTTCCACAGAGCAGCTCGTAGAGCACCACGCCTAAAGAATAAATATCACTCCGAGTATCCAAGTCATCCGATGCAAGCATAACCTGCTCAGGACTCATGTAAGCCAATGTTCCAAACATAGAAAGGGCCGTAACATCCGTTTCCGTCTTTTCATCGTTTAAATCATCCCAGGTCTTTTTCGCAATTCCAAAGTCAATGATTTTCGGTACGGCCTCATGATCACAGTCAGCAACCAAAATGTTTGACGGCTTCAGATCCCGGTGAATAATTCCCTTATAATGTGCGTGTTGGCACCCTTGGCAAACTTGTACAAACAACTCCAATCGCTCAGATATCGTTAACTGTCGGTCATCGCAATACTGGGTGATTGGAATACCGCGAACCAAATCCATCACAAAATAAGGCTGGCCATTTTTCGCTGTCCCTGCATCCAGTACTTTGGCAATGTTGGGATGATCCATTCGCGCCAGAGTTTTCTGTTCATCCTTAAATCTCGCAACGGTGCCGGGATTAGTTTTGTCATAACGGAGAAGCTTGAGCGCCGCAGAACGTTTGATCGGATGATTTTGATTAACCAGGTACACAACCCCCATCCCACCCTCACCGATTTTCCTCACAATTCGGTAAGGCCCCACCTCTTCCAAGGGTGGCTCTTCTCTCGTTCTCAAATTTTGCAACAACTCTACCGCGTTAGGCCGTTCCCCCCACAAATCATCTTGATTTTCCAGAAAACCGTCACAGTCTGCTTGCACATTGAGTAAGGACATAACTCGGTCGTACAGCGAATTATCACCTTGGCACACCTGCTTGAGATATGCCTTGCGCTCGTCTGTTGATTCAATCATCACAGCGCAGCGAAAGATCTCTTCCTCACTTAACCTGTGCGACGAAGACATGAATTACCCTTTTTAAAACCAGAGGTCAGAACGGACCCGAAGAATGCGATAAGCGGTCGTAAAATCCCAGTCTGATTTGAAAAACAACAGAAAAGATTTTAAAACCGAACTCACTTCATTTGGCGGATTTATCCATTTCAAGTTTCAGCCAGGAACGCGCGTATTTCCAATCCAAATCAGCGGTGGATGTAGAAATCCCCAGGAAATGGGAGGCTTCTTGATTCGTCAAGCCAAGAAAGAATCGCAATTCAACTAGCTTTACCTTGCGAGGATGCTCAACCGCAAGCCGATCCAGTGCTTCATTAAGGCCGAGAACATCAAACGATTGATTGACGTCCTGACCGCCAATTTGATCGATGTCCATCCCATGCATAGCCTTGTAGCGGCCACCGCGTCGGAGAGTTTTTTTTTGCCGAGCCCGTTCCACCAAAATGCGTCTCATGGCCATGGCCGCTGCCCCAAAGAAATGCGGTAAGCCATTCCAATCCGCGTCAGGATCCTTTTGTGTGAGTCGTAGATAGGCCTCGTGAACGAGCGCGGTCGCTTGCAGAGTTTGACCGACTGACTCTCGAGCCAGTTTTTTCTCGGCTAATTTTCGCAATTGACCGTAAACGAGAGGCAAAATGTCTTCTGCTTTGGATGCGTCGTCGATCCGGGCAAAACTTACACCACAGTCTGCATTGCGATTCTCCGGGTCCGGAGCTTCAATTGTTCTAATCATGGCAACTCTCGATGATTCTCGATACGTCGGCGTTGCGCCATTTGCATCTAACCCAATGCTCTCGCTAACTAACTTTTCAATTCACCGCATGCATGCCATCGGCTGCTTATCGCGTTAAAATAACGAGACGATCGAACAGTATACAACTGTCCGACTACCGTGTGCCATCGAAACAAAGCGAAATCACTCCATTTTTTGGCGGCCCCCTCGAAGTCCGGCGCACAACTGTTCACCGTTTTTTTACCGCCCCCAGCTAAAGCCCGTAATTCCCACCGTCAGCCTGCCAGCGCAAGCGCGGTTCAATATGTCTTTTTGCTGTGCAAAGCCCAGGGTGGCAATCGCACCAGCTGAGCAACCGCAACTAATCGATTCGCTATTGGGAAAATGCGGGACCCTGCCTGCCAACTCTGATCGGTGAATGGAGGCGGTGGTACTACACGATCGGCGACAAGACGGTCAGCCACGTCGACGTTTCCGCGTTTAACAGAGACTTCGTCTTCGGTAGCGAAGGCGAAGTCCTTGTGTTCACCGGTATCAGTGGTGAAAGCTTCACGCGATGCGGTCAGCCGACCACGGGCGATCCTCCTCGTGCTCGGATTAACGGCATCGAAGTTTCGACCGTCCTCGTTCCCGAGCCCACCAGCCTGGTCCTGGTCGGCATGGGGCTGATGGCATTCTTCGGATTCCGTCGACGCCAGAAGTAGTCCGATTGAAAACGATTGGAAACCGGTCAATCCCAGCTGGGGTTGGCCGTTTTTTTGGCGCTCTACCCTGTTTCTTCCGTTCCTGTGGAAATCCTCCGCTTTGCATCGGGCAATATCAATGCGTTTGTCGCATTAGGCGAGGGGGATTTGGGCGGTTTCTGTGAGACGGTCCCATGAAACGTAAAACAATTTTAACAAAAAATCAGGAAAGGAAAGCCACCGTGAATAGCGTGCACGTAGGTTCACATTTCAAAGTTCTTGTTTTTTGCATTTTTTTGTGTTTCGCACCATCCGTTTTGGCTAACGTCGTTGCTGATTCCGTTGCCGATTGGACGGAAACAGGCACCCAAGGTGAAAACGGTTGGACTTACGGTTATTACGAACCACCAACGAAAACCATCAGAGCGGAGATTCCTCACCCTGATGCGGTTTACCATCCTGATGATTTTCAGGCCTTTGTCGAAGGGCGTTGGGGAGACACCGTGTATACTCATGCTGCTAATGAACAAATTACTGTGGTTTCCGGTGTCTGGGGGCACAAGAGTGAGCGGAATCCACATCCTCCCCAAACCTTTGTCACGAAGCATGGTGGCCACCCGCAGTTTCCCAGTTGGTCAAACGGTCAATCCGAACCCGAGCACAAATTGCAGTATGCAATACGTCGTTGGGAATCCGACGTGAGCGGTAATGCTACGATCACGTACAATCACTCCAAAATTCAAACGGAGTGCGGTAACGGTTCAACGGTGATCCTTTACCACAATGGTACTGTACTCGGGTCGAACACGATCACTTCTTACGATCGCACCGGCGTCGACGATTCCGTCTCGGTATCGCTTGCAGAGGGTGACTTCGTTGATCTTGCTTTGTCGGGTTTCGGATCCAAAGTTAAACCGAACGGCCGTGATATTGACGAAAGGCAATGGTGGTTGTCTAGTTGTGACTACTCAAATTTTGGAATGTCCATTGAACTCGCTGCTGCTGTAACTTCTGGTGACTACAACAGTGATGGCGTCGTTAATGTTGCTGACATCAATTTGCAAGCAGAGGCAATCGCAGATACTGCTCCTGATCTTGCTACTTACGATGAAAACAGCGACGGTGTTGTTGACATTGCTGACCGAAAGATCCTCGTCGGTGATCACCTGAATACTTGGATGGGCGATGCTGATCTCAGCGGTCAGTTCGACACCACTGATCTGGTAGTTGTCTTCGCCGTTGGCAAGTACGAGACGGACGCTTCGGCAGGTTGGGAAGAGGGCGACTGGGATGGAGATGGTAGCTTTTTGACTGGTGACTTGGTCGCCGCATTCGCGGATGGTGGCTATGAAGTTGGTCCGAAGGCAGCGGTTGCAACTGTGCCCGAGCCGTCCGGCATCGTTCTGGCTGTTATCAGCTTGATTGGCCTCTTCGGTATCAGTCGCCGTCGCCATTGCTAATTCCGCTTTCGCTTCGAGGATGAAACTTAAACGGCCTCTCGAATCATCGAGAAGCCGTTTTTTTGGGCGATTGTGGCACGGAGCTCAAGAATGGGTGGAATAGGGGACCTGCGAAATCCGATTCACGTCAGGTGAATTTTGCTGAGACGCTGACCCGGTCAGGATCGTGTCGAATGAGACCGATTGATGGTGTTTGCTTTTAACGGTGACATGAACGATACGCCCTTCGGTAACATCGCATCAACGGCCTGCAAGAGTTGGGTTCTGGCTCTTGTTTGTCCGTTGCCACACATCGCTGTGGCTGGCGAGGATCAAGAAGAGTATTTTGAACGGCACGAGCGCTTTTATCCAATACCTGGAAGGAGACTTTCGGCTCAGTCGGCATCAAATACCAGGTGCACAAGTTTGGTGCGACTGTTCACGCACAGGAATTGATCGAATCCGTCGATCCGCCCTATCGCAGAGATCACGAGTGATCGTCGGGTCTGGGGGCGGCAACGTACTCGATGCGGCACGAGCCGTCGCCACCGACCTGGAACTACCAGTCGTGAACTGCCCGACTGTGGCCTCGAGCGATGCGTTGATTCGGCCCAGAACGAGCAGCCGTTTTGATTGAAGTGGTGAATTTGGCGAAGGTGACACGCCGCATCTTCCCCCCACCGAACCCTACCCAAACATTTTTCTCCTGTCGCGACGATCAACGACCACAACCGCAAGCTCACTCTCGAACCATCAGATTTTCGCGACCGGGTAGAGAAACGCTACGTGGCGCAGATATTTCCACCTTAAAATCTCCCTCGATTGGAACGGTCCATCCGATTCGTATCCATTCGCTACCCCGATCATCAACACAAACCGCCTAGCCGCAGACATTTGCGCGATTCTTAAATATCCCACGCCAATCCACCACAACGATTCTTGCAATCCGAGAATAACCGCGGAACTTTTGCCTTCGCGTCCGCGTCAGAAGCATGGAACGTTCATCCCTCTTTGACGGAGATCACGCGATGAGGAAAACAATGATCGGCGTCGGCTTACTGGCGTTGGGATTCGCCACCGCTTACCTGATTTACTGGAACACTTTCTACTACAGTGTGTTACGCAGGGACGTTCAACCCAGCGCAAATCCTGCGGATAATCTCCGGATCATCGACGATCGATTAGAAGACAAAAATCCCAACTTTGACCCTCAACTGGTCGATCCCCAAGATTACGACGGCTGGCAGCTAAATAAAAGCGCCGCCGTAATCCGATTGGACTGCCCAGATATTCAACCGGACATCGAACCGGAAATGGACATCCTTTACGCGAGCTATACGGATGCAATCGAAGCAGCGCAAAGCCGAAACTTCCAACTGATCCCCAGCGCTAACATGCTAGATGGCATCGCCAAACAATTTGATGACGGCCTATATGCAGCATTGGACCTCGCCTACTTTGAAGGAATCGCAGGCGAGTCTCCATCTGCAGTCGATTTTATTAAAAGTCTATTTGCGGCCCTGCCACGAGAGAGTGGAGCACGTCCATTTCTCGCAGCCGCTTTGCATTTTGCGGACCAGTCCGTGGAACTCACTGATTCTGATCAGCGGGCTTCCGAGCGTTGGATTGAAGAATTTGCAGCAGATCAATCGCGTTCTCAACCGATCTCATTTTACACCTGGAACGATGACCTGCGCCGCGTTTGGAAGTTCTATCGTTTCTTACAACACACGTTTGTGCAAGAAGACTTAGCCATTCCAATCTCGCTTGCAGCCGTTCTGGAGTCCGACCCCTCGCTGAAGACAGTCTATCAGCAGCTACTGAGCTTTTACGCGGGACTCACGAACCCTTTCCTCTGCCTAAACCTGAGCGACCTGGAAGGTGAGTCGACTAACTTAACAACGTTGCGTAAACAACTTGACCGACAACAATCGGTCGTGAGTATCCTGCCTCCTTCCAGCAGTCGGGAAAACGAATTATTCGACCGTCTGTTTGCGACGAGATCCGCTTCAGAAACGAACTTCATGATTGCGATCTTGAAACAGATTCGATCAGGCACCGTTGACCTCGCGCCACGCCGAGACAGCGGTTGGTATGACCGTCAAGTGTATGCCTTGGAACCACTCATCCTCCCCGAACGCGGTGACGAGAGTCAGAAGCTCATGCATACAGCCAAATACAAGCGTCGCCTACTCCAAGCGTTCCAGGCCCTCATCACAAAACGGCGAGAAACACACGCTCGACAAATGATGCTCGCTAGCGATAGCGCCGTTGCCATGCCAACCGAGGGTGCCATACGCCCTCGATTACGGATTGAACCCAATGCGACATTCTACCTGCGTACCGCGAGAAGCTACGCCTTCCTCGAATCATTTCTACTCGATCATGTTCGCGGAGAAACGCTCGAACAGTTACACGGTTTGCGAGAGAAGGGCCCTCGCGAACTCAACCTAAAGACCGAGTTAGCCCAAATCAAACATCTCTTCTACGGCTTCTATTTGATTACCTGTGAAGACATCGGCATGGTTCCCAACCTAACCGAGGCCGAAACAGCTAATCTTGCAGATGCCTACTATCGGGCCGAGAACTGGTTAACCAATTTCAAACACGAAGACCTAGCTGTTGATACAAGGGTATCCGTTCCAATTATGAATGTAGTCACCGACAATTCGACTCGGCTATGGTCAACACTCGGTGTTCGCTTAGTAAAATTGAACGCACGGTTCGAACGCGCACCGAAAATGAGAGAAACTCCAGAAGCGGAATGGCAGGACGTAGAGCCCTATTATCTTAGTGACACAGACTACATTATTCCGGTCGACGAGTTCTCTGAATTGCGATTACCGGCAGGACAAGTCTTGACACGCAAACAATTGCGGAGCCTCTGCGACCGCCACAAAACAAAGGCGGCAATTACCAAAGCGTTATCACCCTAAGCATGAATTTTTGCCCTCGATCAAACTCAATCAATTTGCTCACAGTGCCACCCAACTCGGGATGAGTTTTCCTGAAGAGCTGCGTCCCAATTAACTTCGGTCTGCTGAAAAGGAGCAGAACCATGCCTAGTCACCTGCAGTCCACGCGGATCGCCTGGACGCGACTGCCCTCCCTACTGCTTGGCACCGAAGTGACCATTAAGGACAAGGCTGACGAATACCGCGGAATCTGGTACCAAAATCGACCATTCAAGAACGAGTACAAGTTTAGATACAGCGGGGGACTCGGAACCTATTGTGCAAAGCAAAAACCGTTCGCTGTTTATTCGCCCCAAGCCCAAAAAGCTTTTTTTGCTACGGGGACGTTGCGGCCGATTACCACAAGCAAGCAGATCTCATGCGAGCAGGAATAGGAAGCGAAAAGCCTAGCAGGTGCCAACTGGCCTGCCTTGAAGCGATTGGCAAATATCGGCCAAGGCCATTATCAAATTAGCGGATCCTAGGCCGACCAAGCCGCGACAGGCTTCAATGATCATCCAAAGACAAAGGACTTAAACTGGCGAACTAACCTTTACTACATGGAAACGATGAACGAAGGGAAAGTGTGTCAGGCGGCTGACGGTACCGTTCTCAAGTGACCCTTCAACGAAATCCACAACCCAGCCCTGGTCCATGATTTCGAAGCCAAAGGACTTCTCGTTTCGACGCAGGGCGCCACATTCGATACGAAAGGACCCCCATTATTCTCTTCGTCACCTCAAAAGGATTTGAGTCTGAAGCCAAGAATAACCAACGAACGTGGCGCATCGCACGATGGACGGGAGATGATTGGAAAATCCACTCGATCACGACCTCCGATAGCAATTACGACCTAAGATCCCTTTATTTAGAATCCGATCCTCTGTTTCGTTTAATCACCCCACGGACTCGGAGCCGCAGCGATACAACCCAGGTGGAGAAGTTGCGAACTGGGTCAGTGAAAAAGCGGCAGAACGTGAGAGAAAGGAAAACAGTTGACCGGACAAAGCGATTACAACCAGACTTACGTTCGACGGTCCGTTGCTGCACAACCGGATTTCTACTTGTTCTGGGCAGACGGATACGGACACCAAGCCTCAACGTCGCGGCTTTACTTTTCCAGCAAAAAAGGCGACGTTTTGCAATTGCCCGTTTCGATCACGGCTGAATTCAAAACGCCAACAGCCGTCCCAAGGGCAGGAATTCCTGACAACTAATCGCGACTCCTTTGATCTAACCTCCGTCGGATTCGATCATTGAAGAAACCTTGCTCTTCGCGATCACTAAGCTGTGATTTGGCAAGGGTTCATGCAGATAGCAGCCCCCACCTCCCGACGCAACCTGCTTGGCTGCTTCCAACGTCGGTCTTGATCGAAGGTGACTGATGGATTGGCCTGTGACGGAGCCATTCGCAAGCCAATCTATTTTTTCTACCTCAATACGCTATTTCCAAACTTGCTCCAGACTTCCGCCCTTGGTTGTTTGATTTTTCCCAAAAAACTCGCAAAGATTTCACGCCCGCTTACGCACCCGATGTCGTTGAGCTCTTACCGATCGAAGAAAACGGCTTGCATCACTCGATCTCACCGCAACTTGCCAATTTCTCGAGAAATTCAACCGCAATCGTTTCTTCCCGACAATGAATTCAGGAGTTCCCAAGGATGCGCACCCCCAACAAATCACGTCGATTCGATATGCTTGAATGCCTGGAAGATCGTCAAATGATGGCGGCCGATCTCATGAGCGGACCGATCGATGAAATGGGGCCCTTTCCTACGGAGGATCGTCCTGCAGTTCACATTCAAGACGACAGCAGCACCTCCGACCTTGAAATCGGTGCTGAGCCGTCAATCGACGAGATCTTCATCATCCCCGACGGTGTAATTGGGACGTGGACGAATGTGGACGATGGCACCCGTGGGATTACTCAAATCCAAATCAGCCAAGGACCCGACGGACACCACATTCAAGCCTGGGGCTCCTGCGTACCTGCAGATTGTGATTGGGGACGAACCGACTTAGATCTCCTGGGGAGTTCTGTGAATGGCCCAACAGTCGACTATGCCGTCGGGTCCTGGAATCCTGGGTGGAAAGAAGCGACGATCACCGTCGCATTCCGTGGAACCCATGGCAAAATCGTTGATTTCTACAACGTCTACACCGACAACACGAACCGTGAAAACATGCATCAGCGTTACTGGCTTTCAAACGAAGGATCGATGCACGAGATCGACGACCAGGGGAATAGCGAACTCGCTCAGGTCCTCCCCGGCGAATGGGTCAATTCAGACCCAGACTCAGCTAATTTGACGATGCTGACCGTCACCGAATCCTCCCTCGGAAATTTAATCACCCAGGCACATGCTTCCTGCGAACCGACGGACTGCGATTGGGGTGAGGTTTCGATGCATGGAGTCGGCTCCACGATCTCTGATAAGAGTCCTGAATATGCGATTGCCAACTACGAATTCGATTCCAAAACTACTTTCGTTACGACGCGTTTCGACGGAAACGATCTGATCGTAGGCACCTACAATGTTTTCGATGGCCGAAGCAGGCATTCCAATTATTACAGCGAAGATCGGATGTGGAAGTTAGGGGATGCCAATCATGACGGACACTTCAACTCATCAGACCTTGTCCAGATGATGCAGGCGGCCGAATACGAAGATCATGTTGATGGGAATTCGTCCTGGGAAGAAGGTGACTTCAACCGTGATGGCGATTTCACGACATCGGATTTGGTACTAGCCTTCGGTTCAGGGGCCTACGAAGCGAACGAACCGATAACAATCCTATCGGCACCTACCCCGCCAACCTGGTCCATCAACTCACCGCCTGCATTCAATTCGTTCAGCGACTTAATCGATGCAGCTTTTGACGACGACGACCTGCTACCAAGCGGTCCTATCACCATCCACACGTAGAACACCCAGACACGGCCCTGACTCTCATGACCAAAGACTCCGAAAAAGACAGCTCGATCACAGCTACCTTGAAAAGGCATTCGTCGACATCGGCAGGGAACGCAGCGTTAAAAAGAACCGGAGATTTATCGATATTGATAGTGGGCACGTAACCCTTTAAACAGCTCGATAACGTTTCCGAACCGTGTTCCCCGTCTCCGACTGCCGAAGCAAACAAAACTCAACCGCGAGGCAGTGATTCAAAATCGATTTTGGGCTGTTCGGCGGTCTTGGCATCGCGTGAAAAGAGCTCACCAGGGCGCCCCGATCCGTCAAAAAATCCACAATTCTTGAGGTAGAACCGCCCCGCATCACTCCCGCCCGTGAAGTCAAGTCGATGCCGACCGGATCCTGTCGCATCGACCGAAAACCTAGCATCTGTGCATTCGAACCACTTACCGTTTGTGTCAGCCACCCAAACATTGCCGTAAAACGCGCTTCGCCCGATGTGTCCAAACGCCGGTGAGAAACTTTCCAAAAACGAGTGAAAGCGACGAAGATGGGTATCCGTCTGGGGCCGACGAAAGCTGGCGATGAGTCGCCACTCGCCCACCGCTTTGTTGCCAAACCACGATGTGTAGACCGTATTTCCTTTTCCATCAGGCGTGACCTCCGTGAGAAATCGGTAAGTCGCGCCTGCCTTCCACGGATAAACAAGATAACTCTGGCCCCCGGAACCCTCGTTACCAAATTCGCCAATGTGAACATCAGGGCCGCGTTCCAAGCAGCGAATTCGCTGATCTTCTGGAATGTCGCGGGGATTGTCCGTGTTAAATGGACTCCAAACGGAAAACAGGACTCGTCGTTCAGTGGGACTGTTAACCTGAATCCCGAAGTAACCTTCACCAAATCCGTTCGCCATAAAATACGAACCGATCGGATCTTGCCCAACCGGGACCGTAATTTCACTGTAAGCGTATTGCAACGGACGCCCCTTGGGAACCTGGTAACTCAGATGGACCGAGGGGCCACGGCGGCCCCAGTAAAACATGCTTCCCTCGTTTGTCTTGACGTAGTCCAACTTCAAACCATCGGTCTCCGAAGAAACCAACAGATCTCGCAGATCGCCAAAGTCGCCGCCCGTTCGCTCGTGGCCCTGCAGTTCGACCTGCACGTAGCCTGGATTCGGAACATTGATTCGACCAATTCCCACGGTTTCCAATTGTGTGCCTGACAACGTACTTTCGAATGAAGCATCGGCCACTCGTATTCGCAAGATGGAACGACCGTCTTCGATTTTCGCCCGCAACGCGAGTCGTAAATCACAAGGCCGATCCACATGAAAGAACACCGTAAATACAGATTCCGGATTGGCCCAAGACACAGCTCCATCGCGGCGAACCCCATTGCCACCGGGTCGCGGTGCCGTACGAAAACCATTCCCAGCCATCGGTACCACCCACTCTGCGGACATCAATGCCGAAGCAGGAAGAATCACCATTACCGTGATCACAGCGAAGACGAGCGATTGAATTAACTTTTTCATATTCGGATGGGCAGTGTCTTGATGTAGTGAAAGAAAGAAGGAGAACAGGTGCAGGCGTCCTATCCACAGCAGTTCACGCCAGCTGCAAACGCCCCGATTCGACATCCGAGGATAACGGCACAAAACCATTTGTCCATCCCCTCTTTCTTGTGGATCGACCCGTAGGCGCTGCGTGAGACGTCCAGCTGCTGTCCTTGTCTGACAAAATCAATCAGGCGAGGCGTTTGCACCTGCCGCAATGATTTGAATACGCGTAGCCAACCCCATTTCATCCGCGTATTTGACGAGCGAGTCGTATGTGGAAGCTCGAAGTCTTACCCCTTCTTGCAAGCTACGTTGACGTGCAGTCATTTCGAGTTCTCCGGGCACCAAGATTTCATCGACTCCCTCCATTTTTTTTGCTGACTTCGCTTGTTTGATCATTTCATCGACTCGACTCCGAAATTGCTCCGCCGGCATAAACAATTCAGGGTCAAAAGCGAGAAAGAATTGACCAAAATCATGAGGTGTTTTCTTGCCATCCTGCTTACGATGGTCGAGGCCGAAACCAGCTCCGCTTAAAACTCCGGAAAGAATTTCCATCACGAACGCTAAACCGTAGCCCTTGTGCCCACCAATTGGCACGCCCAGTCCAGCGGCCAGATCCTCCAGTTTCATGGAGGGCTGCCCCAGATGGTCAAGAATCCAATCATTCTCGAGTGATTTACCTTCTCGCACCTGCAAGGCAATTTTTCCGCGAGGAGCGACACTCATCGCAATATCTAACAGGACGGGGAAATACTTATTGGCGGGAATCCCCACGCCCAGCGGATTATTTCCAAGCGTCGGTGTCCGCCCTCCCGTGGGCGCGAGAATTACGGGGCCATTCGTAGTGCAAAGCCCAATCATCCCCTCGCATGCTGCCTTCCAAACATAATGGCCTGCCGCTCCAAAATGATTGGAATGCTTGGCAGAGACGATTCCAATCCCAGTCTGCTGCGCCTTGCGTATCGCAAATTCCATCGCAACTTCGGCCACCCATTGCCCCGGCGCATTATCGCCGTTCAGGAGCGCGCTCATCGGCGTTTCCTTCTCAACACGGATATTTGGCCGGGCGTTAAGAACCCCTGCTGCAATACGTCGAGCGTAACGTGGAATGCTAACCATGTTGTGGGTAGGCTGCCCACGCAGGTTGGCTTCCAGTTGAATCTCAGTAACCCGACGAGCTCCTTCTTCATCCAGGCCGGCTTCGCGAAACGCTTCGATTCCAAACTGCCTCAAGCTTTCAGAGGTTACGAGTACCTCCGATTCATTTAGGCCATTATTTTTGGCTGTCACTGAATGATTGGCCGCCAAAGATGGTTCGAGAACACGAGTGAGTTCGCCGATCGACTGATTGGCAAAAAGAAGTTTTAACGTCAGGGGTAAGCCCAATCGATTGGCGCGAGCAACGATTTGCACACTGCGAATCGAATCACCTCCTAAATCGAAGAAATTGTCATCGTCCCGGATATTTTCAACTTGCAGCACATCCCGCCAGACTCTCAGTAAAGCTACTTTTATCGATCCAACGGAGGTGATCCTATCGGGTTGGGCTAACGACATCGGGGGACGCGCATCTCCCTCAACCGGCCTGGCGATCTCCCTGCGATCAAGCTTCCCATTTCCCAATCTAGCCAACTTGGGCACAATTTTGATTTCGTCTGGCACCATATAGGCCGGCAATTGACTGCGAAGAAACCTCACGAGAGTCGCCGACAAATTTTCAGGCGTTGCCACCTCAACCGGCACCACTGCAGCGATGAGACGATTCCCTACCTGAGCGTCCCTCACGCAGACAGCCGCACTCTCCTTGACGCACTCATGGGACTGTAGCACCCTCTCAATTTCGCCAGGTTCCACCCGAAATCCTCGCACTTTAATCTGTTGGTCCATTCGCCCAACAATCTCTATCGTGCCATCACTCCGATATCGAGCCAAATCTCCCGTTCGATAGAGCCGTCCTGGCTCACCAAGGGATGCGGGAGAATGAACAAACGTTTCTGCGGTGAGAGCGGTTCGGTTCAGATACCCCCGTCCGACACCGTGACCGCCGACATACACTTCGCCGACCATTCCCACAGAGGTTGGGTGACCAGCTTGATCACAAATATAAATCTGAGTGTTAGCAATGGGCTTTCCCAGCGGTACGACCGGGCTGCTTCCTACAGGCAGATCGGAAACATGATACGGATAAGTCGTGACAATCCCTGTAGTTTCCGTTTGACCATACATATTAATCAACGATGAAAGACCACCGGTGATTTCATGCCACTCAACAGCTAATTGAACCGGCAGAGGCTCGCTGGCAGAAAGAAGAAGTCGCACCTCATTATCCAACAAGCCGGTACGCGTTGTTTCCGGTAGGCTCTTCAGCCAATCCACGCAACTTTGCCAGTAGGTTGGAACCCAGTCGACAATCGATACGCGTTCACGTTTGATCAGCTCAAACAGAAGCTCTTGATTCCCTACCTGCTCTTCCGTAGCAAGCACGATCGCACTTCCGCATCCTAACGGCATCACCAACTGCCGGACCGACGAGGAGAAAGCAAACGAGGCCGTATGCAAATACCGGTCACTTGGCTGAATCCCTACCGCTGCACCAATCGCTTGAGCATAATGATCCAGATTGCAACGGGAGATGCGAACGCCCTTTGGCTTCCCTGCCGTTCCAGAGGTGTAGATCAAGTAGGCCCAGGACTGGTCCGATTCGACTGTTTCTAAATTGGATGTAGTCTGCCGATCGAGTTCGGCAGCCACACAATCCAGCTTCACTGCTGAGCGACCTTCGCCAATCGACAGTTCCTCAAGACCCGCCAGAGACAATCCGTCATCCAATACCAAAAAGCTAGGCTTGGCGTCGTCCAACATGAACTGGATCCGGTCGCGGGGATACATGGCATCAATCGGCATGTAGGCGGCGCCTGTCTTGAGAACCCCAAGAATGGCCGCAATCATTTCGATGGACCGTGACAGATAAAGTCCCACGAGTCCCTCAGGACCAACACCTCTTTTTTGCAGATAACGTGCCCACTGATTGGCTCGTGAGTTCAGCTCCTCATACGTAACGGTCCCTGCTCCGCAGACCACCGCCAGCCTACCCGGATCCCTTCCGGCAACAGATTGAAATTCCTGAAGAAACGATCGACCAAGCAACGCTTGGTCTTCCGTCGCATTCCAATCACATAACAAGCGTCGCCGTTCCTCGTCCCCAACAACAGATAATTCTCCGGTAGTTTGTTTGGAATTCGCCGCGAGCTGAGCCAATAGGGTCGAAAAACAATCCGCAAACCTTTCGATCGTGCTGCGATCAAACAAGTCGGAATTATATTGCCAACGCAAGGCAATTCCCCGTTTACTTTCCGACAGATAGAGCGTTAAATCAAACTTCGCCGATTCGGTATCTACGGGATATATCGTAGCAACAAGGTCTTCGGCAAGCTTAAATCCTTGCTCTTGATCGCGAAAGGATTGAAAAGCAAACATCACCTGTACGAGAGGCGATCGCCGATTATCACGATCGATGGATAACTCATTTAATATTTGTTCAAACGGAAACTGTTGGTTTGCATAAGCGTTTACCGTTAACTCACGAACTTGTTCAAGCAACGTCATAAAAGAGGGATTCCCCTCCAGTCGCGTGCGTAAGGGAAGCGTGTTAGCAAAGCAACCGACCAAATCTTCCGTTTCCTTTCGTGACCGATTCGCCACCGGAATACCAATCACAAGATCCGTTTGGCCGGTCAGCCGAGAAAGCAGAATATTGAAGGCGCAAAAGAAGGCCATGAACGGGGTGGCGTTCACTTCCCGACCAATCCCGGTCAATGCAGCCACCGTATCATTCGAAATCGTTGAACCAACACTCGCACCCCGAAAAGATCCTTCCGCCGAATGAGCGTAATCTGTCGGTAGATCAATGGCGGGCGGACAATCTTCCAGATGGTGAGCCCAGAATTGGCGTTGGGTCGCCATCTCTTTCTCTTGTCCAACGCCACGTAGCCAACGTGCGTAGTCGGCAAATTGAATAGGCAAGTCAGCGAGCGGCGACGGCTTTCCCGCGACAAACGCCCCATACAATTCCCTCAATTCTCGATACAGGATTCCCTTCGACCAACCGTCCGAAACAATATGGTGCATCATCAAACGCAACAGGTACGAATCCCGATCCTTACGAATCAACGTGGCGTGAAACACAGGACCATTTTCGAGATCAAAGCGCCGTTGGGCCTCTAATTGGACGATCCGACTCAGCTCAGCCGCCCTTAAGTTTCTTCCCATTTACGACAGATCAATCATTTCCAGCGACTCTGCCGCAGGATTCGTGGCAATCTGAAAGACGTCATCTCCAACGATGGAAAAGGTATTGCGCAATACGGCATGCCTTCGCCGAATTTCATCGATCGCTTTACTGAGCGCCGGCATATCAAGCTTGCCCGACAACTCTAAGGACGCGGACATGTTATAGGCAGCCAAATCACGTTCCATTTCCTCCAAGAACCAGATCCGCTGTTGGCCAAAGAGGACGGAAATCTCTCCAAGGGTACGGCTCCAACCGATATGACCTCACTGCCCTTCGCATCCATTCTGTCGCTGCACAATTTTTTGACTTCGTTGGCCAGATCGGCAATCTTCGGACAATCGCATACAACCTGCAAAGGCGAACGTACTTGATGCGACTTGAAGATCCGCAGGATCACCTTTACTGCCAGAAGAGGATCCCCCGCCAGCTGGAATAAATCGTCATGAACTCCAACCTGCTTCAGATTCAAAAGGTCGGACCAGATTCTAACCAGACTTTCTTCAACGGGATTCCGTGGTTTCATCGACTCGTCCGTTGGTTCCCATTTGAGAGATGTCGGCTAAGGAAACTTGCTGGAATTCATCTTGCCGTTTGCGGTCAATTAAAATTCAGCCGCTGAAACAAACTCATTTCGCATCTGCGATTCAGGAAGAACCTGTACTAGATCTTCCTTCGAATGTGCAGAGCAATTTTTGGGCACGTACCAAGCAATCAGTTGTGCTGAATCCAATTGTAATTGCTGAGGCTCCACATAACGGTCACTTGTCTGGTTGTGGTTCGATAGTACTTGGGCGTTCCCGTCGGGATCGATGCAAACGCCATTCATATTCAGCTAATAGTCGATAGGCCGATGCATCTCGAATAGCCCGCCTTGCCGGCCTGCAAAAACAAACAGGCTGCCTCTTCAGTTTTCCTTTTGGATCGTTGCGGGCAAGCAGAAGTAAGCATCGCGGGCACTGGCAATGAAACAGTCATGCACTTGCTAGTGTCTTCGAAAACAACACTGGATCGCGATGGAGACGATGATGCAAATTTCGTCTTTACGAGTTAAATCTGCATCAACAGTGATCGCTTTGATCTGGTATTCGGAACAGATATCCCGCACTCCCTCAATCAAAATCACTTCGTCTGCGCCATTGATTCCGGACGATAATCCTCCAGCGATTGCCACACGGCATGGCAACTTGGTGTAAATAATTTACAAATTAGGTGGATCTTATGAAAGAACGTCGTTGCTCAAAGACAAGCAGCAGAGCGTGAACTGGAACTTCCACCCTTTTCCTGAAACGACCAATATGTGCAGAAACTCAATTTCGCGTAAGGGGCAAAACAACACATGCAAATAAGAAACTGCTTCCTGCCGATCAGGTCGTAGTGGACGGAATAGCAAGATGCAGTTTGGCCTGAAAGTCGAGAATACTGATGCGACGAAAAGACTAGTTTTGCGACATCGCGAATGTAACCTTCGATCGCTTGCTGCTCGGTACATCCTCAAAACATTTGGACAAGACTCAAATTTGCCCGGTGAGAGACTCTAAGTCAGGCGTGCAACATTGCGAGCAAAGACAATGGCAAGATTGGGAAGATCCAAGCAGGCAAGTATCAATCAGAATCAGAGCAACAAAATCGGTCGCTCGTCGTGATCATCCTCGATTTCATTCGGTGTACTCGCCAAGGCCGCGGCAACGCTTTGAAGAGCTTGAGGCTCTAAATCCATGGCTGGCAGTGCGATCGAGTCGACGGTCGAATTGTCCGAACCGCTCGCATTCAAAGCGGAGGGTACAGCATTTAAATGATTGAGTACCAGCAAAGCATCCAGTGGTTCAATAGAACCATTCGCGTTGCAATCAACAAAACCTGGAGGCGTCATTGGCCAGACCATCGTGGCAGGAAGCCATCCTGTGAGCCCCGCGTTCAACCGTGCCAGAATAGAATTTGCATCGGCTTCCGTGACGCTCCCATCACTATCGACGTCGAGGGAATTAACTGGATTGCTCCAGACAGCCGCAGCCTCCGCGACAGTGACTTCAATGTTCGCTGTACCCACACTCCCCTGGTCATCCACAACCGAATACTCGAATGAATCAGGCCCACGATAGGAACTTGCCGGCGTGTATCGCAGGATCTGCTGTGCGTCGACAGCACCGTTAATCGCTGTTCCAGGTGTGGACGATCGATGGTTGTCGTACGCGTGCGCTTCTTCGCCACGGGTTCCGGGAATGCGTTGGATCGCACCAAGATCAAGCGAGCTATCAGGTTCGCCCTCCCATTTGCCGACCAACTCAGCTAACGCAATGCGACTGTGATCGACGGGCGTACCCCAAGCAACAAAATCATCGATTTTGTTGGCATCACCGAACCCCGTCTGACCGTCTCGATAGAGGATCAGCTCCCCTGACTCGTCAGAAACCGTAAATCCATCGGGCCACTCGAGTTGTAGATAACCGCGGACTGCAATGGCTTCCCCAGCTCCCCACTCTGACACTCTGACATCATCCGCACCCGAAACCAAAACTTGTTCGACTTGACTTAATTCCACTCGTTCGTAGTCTGCATTGAACAGCTCAATGTATTCGTCTGGAACGACCTCAGAGATCACAAGCTGAGGTATGAAAGTTTCCATTGGATCAAGATCGACGGGATATTCAGCCACCGTAATTTCGACAAACCCATGAGCTGGCTGCGTCACATCAGTGATCGTGAGTCGATTATTTCCCGCATCGTTGGCAAGCACGTCAATGTCAACGTTTCCATCGACCGGAGCAAAGACAGCATCATCAATCGGATCGATCGTCGCTTCCGCTACATCGATTAGCATCTGTCTCAATGCGTTGTAATCATCCGTGTCTTCTAAGCTGTTCGTCGTGAGATTAAACACATCAACGGCAACGTTGTTGGCATCGACAACCACGACGTCACGATAGGTACCGGGCCAAGTCGTCAGCCACGTATCAGATTTATTGTCACCGTCCAAATCGACGTCTTGCAGCCAGGGGATGTCTCGACCTTCGGTTGTATCCGCATTGCCGATCTCATGTCCCACCGGATTCATCCCCAATATCTGGATATCCAGGTCGGGTCGATTTTGTTCCAGATCATTTTGCAGATCATCCAAGTACCCATACTGGGCACGACATCGAGATCACGTCGCATAGCCGAAATACCAAGCGCTGACATCACCCGAATAGTCCCTTGGCGAAACGGCTTGGTCGTAAGTAGAAGACGTTGGGTTCACGTCGATCAGCGCAAAATCAGCAACTTGTGCAGGCGCCTCGACCGCTCCCAACAGATCGGCTGTCAGCAAATGACGGCCTTCCAAAGACTGGAAAACCCGTGGTCGAAAACTTCGTCTCATTCGAATAGTTCCAACATTCCCGGATGCTGCGTTTCCATAACCGAACTGTGAAACGCCATGATTTCACTATAATCAGCCGTCAAAATTCTCAACCGATGCTCTAAAAAAACAGTAAACAATTGTTGACCTTCACAACTCCGCCGTCGCAGGAAATGCGATTGATCGGATTGCAGCAATCATAGCAACACCACGTTTTCAATCCACACAACGGGGCGACAACGGTGGAACCCCTCCATTCCACACAGCCGACCGATGAACGACGACGCAGATTCTCCTAGGCAACGTCCCCCCCCCGCGAAATTGCGCGACGATCAAGTCTCGCATCGTATACCGGATGGTCGGGAACGAATTCGGCAACCGCCCAAGCCGATCCGTGCCCCGTGATTCAGCCGTTTTTTCGCCCCTCATCAGTCAAATCAATCTCTGTTGATTCTGATTTTTCAAACTGGACACTTTGTCTTGAAAACCTGTCGATTCTCCATGTCACGAGCAATCTCGTCCTGAACACCCGCTCTCAGTCCGAGCATCCGACCGACGTTCCACGAGACGAATTCAGTAGTTCCGCCACATCAAATAATTGACACTAGATTTTTTCGATTGTGCAAAGATTCAAATTTTTGTCACGCGCATGCTCCGGGCATCTTACAAAAACCGGCGATTCGAGCAGGAAGTCTATTCGCCTCGTTTACGGCAGAGAACATTCTCCGTTGTCCACGGCCAAATTCCCGGATCAACGAGTCGGCAAACAGTTATCAACAAGACGCGAAAACCCTACAACCGTCATCCAAGCACCGGCAGATGCGATTCGACCAGAACAACGTTGAATTGCCTTTCATAGTCTTCCGCGTACACCAGCGCCGCTGACGCAATGCTCCAATCCATAGAATTGGGAAGTGAAGCAATCGACACATCAAAGGCTGGGCACCTTTGAAGCAAAAACTCTGCCTACAGAAACAGCAGAGCATCACCTGGATTGTTCCTGCTCCCACTTCAGCCGAATCAACTGGAGTTGTCTTTCGACCGTTCTTAATGAGCAGTCAAGTTTCGCGGCGATTTCGCTGTTAGTGAATCCTTGCATTTTCGCCACAGCCAACGTTTCAAGCCCCTTGTCGGAAAGAAGATCAAGTAGCCGTTTGAACTCTTCATCAAAGATTGCAATCAGCTCTGGACCTGTCGGATCACCAATCGCCTCCAAAATCGCCTCTTCATTTTGAACCTTGAGACGGCTTAACTCATATCGTCTTAAGTCGATTGCTTTTCTTGCTGTCATCCGCAACAGTAATCGCAGGATACCGTCGCGGTCTTTGAGATCAGGAAATCGACCTCTCTCGGCTGCTCGACAAAAGCTGTCAAAAGCACTCAAGGCTACATCCTCTTCATCGGCCATTCCTCCGGATACCCCGAGGAGCTTTTGGCGTGCATGCCCAACAAGCCGATCGAAATAGCGCTCAAAAACGGCATTCGCGGCAACTGACTCACCTTGTTTCAATTGGTCAATCCAAAGTGCGCTGGGGTTTTCTGAAGCCATTCACGGGTCCCACATTTCATTGCAGCAGGCAAACAAAAATCAATCTTCATTCACATTTTAATTCATTGTCACTTAATTCATTGCCACAGTCTAATGAAACGCAGGCAGCATTTAAACGTCGAAGCGCAACGTCTTCAATGGGCTGTGTCCAGACTCAGTAGACAGACAATCCTCACCGATCCGTCAGCGTTTAAGTCTTATTCGTCTGGGCCATCGACTTGTTCTTCGAGATCGGTGGAGAAAACCTCGCCTGCCTCGACCTTGAGACGTTCAAGCGTATCGAGTTGTCCTGGGGCAAGTTCGGGATGGTTCGCCCACCACTGAATCGCCTGGTTGTAGCATTCCTTCCCTTTTTCCAGTTGCCCACTGGCGTGATAACTCATCGCGAGGAAAAACAGATTGGACGCCGTCGGTTGCTGAGGCGCAAGCTCTGCTGCTTTCAGCAGCTGCTCAATCGCCTTGTCATACTTTTCCAATCGATAGTGGGCTGCCCCCAAGGTCGTATGAACCCGATAGGGATTTTCCGGCGCGAGGGCTGCTTTTTCAACAAGCCGCATCGCTTGCTCGGGATCGCGAAATTCCGCGGGTCCTGTGAGATAAATCCAAGCGAGTCCATCGCTGGCGTTGGAATCATCAGCGGCAATCTTGAGTGCTTGATGACCATCGGCAATGGCCTCACGATATTGCTTCGTGAGCCAATGAAGAATCCCCCTCCAAAAGTAATTCTCTGCCTTCGGTTCCAATTCAATCAATTGATTCGAATCTTGTAGAGCTTCGGCGAACATCGCAAGCCGCGAGTAATAAACGGAACGTGCATAGTAAGCCTCACGATGACCAGGATCGTCTGCGATCTTTCGACTGAAATAGGCCACATAGTCTAGATTCGCCTCGCGCATCCGATTGATCTTTTGGTGGGCTCGCGCTCGGTAAAGATAAGCTTCTGCGTAATCGGGATAAAGTTCGACAGCCCGTTTACATTTTGCCAATTCGAATTCATTCTGAGAAACTTGCGCTGTCTGCAGCTTCGTTTCGCCTAGGTCGAACTCGACCTGAAGCCGTTTGTTGGGATCCATTCGAAGGTCGTCGTCCCCGAGTCGCGGTTCCCAATCGAGTCCCACTTCGCCCAAAACATTCCGAATTTTTCGCAAATCCCAATGAAGAACCACACCGTTCTGGGTACAAGCAACCAATTGGCTTCCGTCTCTATTTAAGCTCACACACCTCAAGATATCGGAATGGGGCGATGCCAAGGTTGCCAGTTCACGTCGAGTAGCGGTATCGATCAACTTCACGCTCCAACTGCTTTGAGCAATTGCCAAGATCTTTCCGTCACCTGAGAATGTCAAAGGTGGCTGATGCCCTCCGCCCGAATCACGTGGTATCCGATCGACCAAGTTCCAATCGATCGTCTCGTAAAAAGCAAATTCATCCGCTCTACCGATCGCCAACAAATCACTTTCGGGAGCGAAGGCAGTGATTGCATTGATACCGGAGATTTGATTGATCTGTTTTCCATTCTGAGCATTCCAAATTTTCGTTTTCTGTCCCTGCCAAGCATTTGTCGTCGTCCACTTACCATCGCGGCTGGTGGATCCCGGACCGTAGCCCAAAAAACGCACGCCGGATGGCTGTGCTTTCAGATCAAGCATAAGCGTCCGATTGGGCGCGGGCTCACAGGTTACGGTGAGAAACCGCCCGTCAGAAGTCAATGCACAACGTCTTGGAATTCCGTCGAGAGGAACAATCAGATCTTCTGGTGGCCCAATTTCTAATCGACGGGGCGTCGCATCCTCATGGATTTTGATCGGCCAACGGTAAAGCCCCTTTGCCGAACAAGTCACCAAGAATTTACCGAATGGGTCAAAACATCCCGAACCAATTCCTGCGCCCAGCGGAAGCGTTCCCAATGACTTTCCAGCGATCAAATCCCAAAGCTGAATACCATCAACCCCCGAACAGATCATCAATCGTCCATCATCGCTGATATCAACGTCGTGACACTGTTGAATCCGAGTCAATAGCTGGAAACCTTGCGGATTGATGACTTCCCATCGCCCAACCGTCGAACGGCTTAGCCCCAAGGCGAGATAACGATCGTCGTTGCTGAAATCCTGACAATAACCGCTCGTTCGTAGCAACTCGCTTCCCGTTGCAACGTCCCAGATTCTGGAAGTACCATCCCAACTCGTGGAAGCAAGTAGGTTTCCTTTCTGGTTAAAGGCAGCATGCAGCGCGACTGCCTCATGGCCTCTACAAATAATCTCCGGATCCTTACTTTCCTCGTTCCACACGTACAGATTATTACCACTACAGGCTGCGAGCCGCCGACCATCGGCACTCCAAGAAACATGGTTCAATGAGTTGTCCGTCGTACGAGTTTGTGTCTGATCGTCCCAAGCAATCAGATTAATTTCGTTACCTTGACAGACAGCCAATCGATCGCCCCGAGGCGAAAACCGAATCACATTTGCCATCGGTGAACCGACTTGAATCCGATTCACCTCTTTGCCGGAGCGCAGGTCGTAGCGCACAATCTCGCCAGTTTGATGGTAGGTGGCAAAGAATTGGTTGTCCGAACTGAAATCGAACGCATAGCTATACCAGGGCAAACCGGTGGTCACTTCTTTCACGAGGGTGGACCCATTCAGATCCCAAACTTGAGTCGGGATCTTAAAATTGCTGCTTCCGCTGGTGGCCAGATATCTGGCATTGGGACTAAACCGTAGAGCAAGCCGATAACCTGAATTAATCTCCGCTGGCCTACCGATGGTTGCGTGTGGGATTAAATGAGTTTCTTCGTTATCGAATACACGCCGCACCGAAATATTGCCTTCACGATCGAAGCGAGCGTAATGCTCGACTTCGTCATCAAAGTCGATGACCGTGCTATCCTGCCCAGGCGGATAACAGTCCCATTCTTGATCCAATTTCAAATCGACCAAAGTCATCGAAGCAATCATTTCGTTTCGAAGTTCCACCACAGCCTCGGGCTGCAAGGCAGTCACAGGCACAAGCTGAGCCGCCTCGCGAAGTGCTTCGAGACCTTGGATTCGCTGTCCCATTTGGCCGCTCAAACGAAGTGCCCTTGCTTGATTGACTAACGATTCCCAAAGTTGCTTTGTCTTCGCCAACCGTGCTTGCCTTTCATCATCGGCTAACTGACTTTTCTGCGTTGCAAGTTGTTCAGCGTTGACCACTGCGTTCTGCAGTTCGACACGCAGGTCGCGTTCCACCGCCGCAACATGACTTTCTCGTCTGGCAATCCATACCCCTCCCACTGCAAGTACCATGAGCATCACCAGAGCAGTCGTTACCGTAGTTGAAACGAGAGCCACATGCCGTCGCGCCCATTTACGACCTCGTTGCAGCAGCGTGGGCGGCTTTGCCAGGATCGGCTTATCTTCCAAAAAACGTCGCAGGTCATCGGCCAAATCTTGTGAATTCAGGTATCTTTCGGCCGGATTCTTTGCCATCGCCTTCGACACGATCGTGCAAAGTTCGGCGGGAATGGCTTTATTCAGACGATGAGGTGGAATCGGCTCGTCAAAAGCGATCTGCCTGAGCAACTCCTCTCGGTCCTTGCCTCGGATTGCGGGATGCAAGGTGAGCAACTCATACAATGTCACCCCCAACGAATAGATGTCAGTTCGATGGTCAACCATAATCCTTTTCGCCATCGCCTGCTCAGGACTCATATAACGAAAGGTACCCAGCAAATCACCCGATACGGTCAAACCACCATCGGTCCCCACTCGTGCCAAGCCAAAGTCCGTCACCCAAACCTTGCCACGTGGATCCAACAAAAGATTTGATGGTTTTACGTCCCGATGGATGACGCCCATTCCGTGCGCGTGTTCCAACGCTTCTGCCGCTTCAATACCAAGGTTGGCAATCGTCCGAAAGTAATGGCGACTCTTGATAGATCCTTCGCTAGAAATCGATGCAAGCGGCGTCACATTGGTAGCGGAGTTTGCATCCGAGGTTGCCAATCGTGGATCGCTTCGTAGCCGGCCAGGAGTTTCCGGTGCCGAAACGGTCTTGTCGGGCTGGTCACTCAATTCATTGGCAGGTACAAATCGTCCCGCAGCAAGTTCGCTCGCAAGCTCCACCGCTGACCTGGGCATCACCGAACTGGATATCGACTGCGTAGAATCTTTATCAACGGGTTTGGTCCTGACGCCTTCGGTATGCTGGAGTTGTTCCACCATCTCGGCCAAACTGAATCCGTCGATAAACTGCATGGCATAATAATGAACCCCCCGCTCGTTACCAACGGAATATACGGGAACAATGTTTTGGTGATGCAGCAAGGCGGCAGCTTGAGATTCTGTCCGAAATCGTTGCAGCTGTCGTTGATCCAAAACAGCGGCGAACGGCAACACTTTCAGAGCAACTCGACGACCCAATGAAATCTGCTCAGCCTCATAAACCACGCCCATACCACCGCGACCGATCTCGCGGATTATTCGATAATCACCCAATGTTTTCGTGAGCTGTCCTGTCTCCGGATCGGCTGGCAGAATACCACTTTCTGCCGCATCAGATCTCGAGGGCACCTGATCGTTGATCGCCGCATCAACAACATCGATCTCGTGGGAAAATCTCGCATGATATTCTTCCCGCTCAATCCGCTCACCTTTCCGAGTTTTGTAATCAAACTCAAGAATGAGTAACTCAGTCAGCAACCGCGAGCGTTGGGGCCCCGCCGTCGGCGCAAGATATTCTTCAATGCGAGGCGACTTTCCCTGCTTGCAAGCCGACTCGAACTCAAGACAGATGGCATTGATCTGTTCAAGGTCGGAGAGCGAAATCTTCGTACTCGGCGAATCTGATTTCTGGCTCATAACCGATCCTCTTGCTTGCTGTCAAAATCTTATTCACTCGACCTAGCCAGCACGCCTTGCAAAAAAACGCAATTGAATGATTCGTGGAAGGTTGCCCACCCACCATCGATTTCCACTGCCTTACGATTCGATTCAAAGCCACAGTCAATCCATTCAACTCAGTTTCAAATCAATCGATCGCGAACGCATTGCATGCTCAAAATAGCGTGAAGCATGGGTTTCAGTCTACTGGAGCCTATTGATGGATCAAGACCGTTCGTCAACTCTTCGCCCGTCAAAAAAAACGGATTTCAAGAAATCCGAGATTTGTGTTTTTTTTTGGCGGGGTTTGTCCGGCCGTTTCGGTAGGGCTCTCGGAAGGCGAATTTATGCAGGTCGGAAACAACTGCCGCCAATCCACTCATCGCCCCCCCCATTTGCAAAGGTCAGATCAAGATGGCTTATTCGCCCAATCGTTCGTCGCTCCCTAGGCTATCGAAACGTTGCCACCAAAGTGACGCAAAATCGAGACCCAGAGGGTTTCATCCTCAATTTGAACATCTGGAAAACCGCCGCTTGCTAACCGGTTGCCCGCCCCAGGCAGCCGGTGCTGCGCTTGTCGTGCCAGAAATGCACAGTAATCCCGGGGCAACAACCGCCATCTATCTCGATTTCGATGGTCATTGTGAAGCAAATTTCAAAGACGGCCAGGATGCGATCACGCCAGCATTTGAATCCACCGGACGACCTGGGGGAATCCAAGAACAAATCATCGATATCTGGGAACACGTTGCGGAAGACTTTGCTCCTTTCGACGTCGACGTTACCACCGAGGAGCCTGACGGACGATTCTTACGGGTTGCGATCGGGGGTCGGTCCACGGATTGGTTTGACGCTCCCCAAACCAATAGCGGTATCAGTGGAGTCGCTTTCGGTCACGCATTTACGCCCGGAAACCGAAATGTGGTTTATGTCTTCGAACGGCACTCAGGTGAAACAAAGCACGTTGCCGACACCGCAAGCCACGAAGCGGGGCACGCCTTCAAGCTAGATCATCAGACCATTTCAGCACCACGGCCTTCTCCGACGATTACGAAGGCGGCACTCATGGGGCACAGCCACTCAGCCGATCGAGGAATCTGGTGGAGCGGGCTAACTGAGCACGGACAACGTCAGGCTGACGTCTCTATCCTCAATCGCGAACTCGGCCCCCGCACAGACGATCACGGCGACAATCTTCGTTCGGCAACCAGACTTCAGCAAACGCCTTCCTTCCAACCGTTTGCTGGAACCGATCGCAACCGATTGTTCGGCCGCGGCATCATTGAATCTCATGACGACCAAGATTGGTTCGCCTTTACCGTCCAAGACGCAGGACAAATCGTCATTGAGATCAGCGCTGGTGAAGGAATCGATGTCGATCAAGCCGCAGTCAGTGATCAGGGCAATGCAAATCTGGATTTGGAATTCACCGTTCGAACCGTAGCGGGTGACGCAGTGGCCCATCTGACCACCGATCGTCTGGGGGAATCCTATCGTATTGATGCAGTCCCACTCGCCTTGCCTAACACCATGCCAACGCTCGAAGTAGGAAATACCTATTTCTTGGAAGTAGTCAGCCATGGCAGCTACGGAGATCTGGGCAACTATACCGTGACAGTCGATGGCCCCGTCGGCTTTGGCCCCAAAATCATAAATGCCGATCTTGCGCCATCGAATCTCGGCTGGAACAGTCAACCGGTGCAACGCGTCGTTGATCAGATGTGGATCACATTCGACCAGCCGGTTAATCCACAGACAATCGACTCTACGGACATCCAACTGTTTGATCCACGAGGTAATCAAATCCGCATTAACTCCGTCAGTCCACTCAATTCAACCGATCCTCGAACCTTTGAAATTAACTTTCCAACTCAAAGTTTATCGGGAGACTACCAGGTCACCATCGGCCCGGAGATTCAGGGGCAAAACGGTGTTCGATTAATGGATCAGGACGGCGATGGCAACGGAGGAGAGCCACTGGAGGATCGATTTGTGTTCGGCTTTTCAATTCGAGGAGGATTCCATGACCTGCGAGATCTGGACACCAAGCTCGACAAATTAGAAGTCTTTGGCGGGCTCGCCAAGGAAGCTTACACCTTGCCCGATTGGAAACAGCTCAGCAAGGATCCGAACGTTGACCGAGACGAATTCTTTTCACAAACACAGGACATGGATGAACTGTTTGATGAACGGCTTTCGAACAAACGTATTGCATCCTCGTTCTTTCATCCTGAACAACCGACGGCAAAACAACCATTCGATGAAGTAAAAAACCGCGTCGTTGACTCGAAAGCGTCTTTTGCCCCACTGAACTTTGCTCCAATCCAAAAAAATTCCGTGAAAACTTCTGATTTATTGGCGGGTTCATCTCGCGACTTCCGGTAACCCCTTTAGAAGCCCCCCCTGATTGAATCCGTGTGACGGATTCAATTTCGATCGCCAGCCTTAACCTTTGAAGGGTCCAATCATGAACTTCAAGTCGACAAAACGAAAGAAAGATCACAAGCGAAAAATCTCCGCGATCAGCAACCGACAAACGCAACTTGAGTCGTTAGAAAAACGCGAACTATTGGCCGGTGATTTAGTCAGCGGAAACCTGGTCGAAGTGGAAAACTCAGCAAAAGCGGAAATCCAGGCCGCCTATGCAACAGCTGCACCCGGTGCAACCTTTCAGCACGAAACATCGAAAAATAGTCGGCCCGAGGGAACGAGTGATCCACGACTAAATTTGGCGGCTGAATCTGTCGATTCTCTGCTGTCTGCCATCGAATCAGATGGAGCAACTATCGATCTCGGCGGAGTCCTTGGGAGCCTTGGGAATCAAGGCGATGATGGAACTCGCGTGGCTCCATCTTCGACGAATGATACGGCGTCATTTTTGGATAACCTCTCGGGCCAAACTGATGATGGAACGACGACCGGTGAATCCGATCCAACCTCGCTCTTAATCGGTGCACATTTGGGGCACGCGGGAGTCAATCTTGGCGATTCGGGTCTGCCAGATATCGGTGGCGGTACAAACGTTGAACCCACCGTAGCAGAACTCACCGGTACATCCGATAACTCGCTATTGTCCGAATACAAAGGTGCGTTGTCGACCTTACCGGATGATTCACCTGCCCTGCCCGAATTCAAACATCAAGACGGTAATGTGCAACAAGGCATGGGACTTGTCGGACCGGAAAAGGCAAAAGCCCAATTGCGAGAGGTGATGAACCCAACAAAGACACCAACCACGACACCAGAAGCTACTGAACCAAAAGCTACTGAACCCAAAGATCCGGGTCCACAAGATCCGGGTCCAGAAGAGGAACCCTGGTACACAAGGTGGTGGAAAGCAGTTTTCGGTGACAACCCTGACCCATCCGGAGAGGGTGATCGCGCGGCAATGTTCTCAATCGAAGATATCGCGGCTTTTGAACAACGGATGCAAGAACGTTCGCCTTCGGATCCCCCCGAACCCGACATGGGAAGCGATCTGGATGTGGCAAGATTTGAGCGTGCCGTCGAACTTAATCGCTGGAACACGATCAATCCGGTTCCTGACGGGGATGATGCGGGTGGCGCTGGCGAGCAAGGCGACGCAGCCCCCGTCGTACCCACCAATCCACTGACGGATCCGCCAGAACCCGAAACTGGTAGTGGCCGCGACCCGCTTCCGCCGCGACCTGAGCCGTTACCGATCTTTTGAGGTTGGTCTCTCACACAAAACGCTATCGATCGCCTTTCGGAATCGTCCTCGTTCGACCAACGAGCTTCGATTCCGAAAGGCTTTTTTCAGTTGGAAAACATCGCGCATGGTAAATACCATGCGATTGACAATGATAGCTACCAAGATGCTGGCAGCGGACAAAAAGGTGGCTGACACCTTTTTTCAATCCTTGAGGTAGGATCCGGGACATGAATCTGATAACCTCCCGCCCACTCGGTTGCTGCTAGTCGAACGACAAGAGGACCATCGATGATTTCTCATCGCCATCAGTGCCTATTCGTACACATTCCGAAGTGTGCGGGACAAAGTGTCGAGCGACTTTTTTTGGAACTGCACGGTCTGACCTGGAAAACTCGTGAACCACTGCTGTTACGTTACAATTCAGATCCCACCCAGGGCCCTCCCAGACTCGCACACCTCAAAGCCAGCGAGTATGTAAAATGCGGTCACGTCACCAGTGACCAGTATCAAAACTATTTTAAGTTCGCATTCGTTCGGAATCCCTGGGACCGACTCGTCTCACTCCGCAAACACCTTGGTTTTGCTCACAGCGTCGACTTCAAAACATTTGCCATGAAAATTTTCCCAAACGAGATCTGGAAAGAGATGCACTGGTTCGTTGGGCCTCAAAGCGACTTTCTATATGGACCGGACGGCGAGTTACTCGTCGACTTTGTCGGTCGATTTGAGAAGCTGGCCGAAGACTTTCACCAGGTTTGTTTGCAGAGTGGCTTACCGCCGAAACCGCTGCCGAGATCGAACCAGGCGAGAAGTTTGCGCCGAATGCTATCGAAGTTTCGCCAAGTTGGTCCACACATGCTGCAACATCCGCTACAAACCGCTAGAAGCTTATGGAATGTCACACGGCCCCAACCCGCATCCCAACCAAGCCACGGAGTACGGCATTACGAGCAATACTTTGACAAGGAGTCGCAGGAGTTCATCGCCAACCTCTATCAGGCTGATATCGCTAACTTTGGCTATCGTTTTGGCGTGACTGACGAGTGCCAGAAGCCGCTCCCAAACAGAAACGCGGCCGCCTGAAAAGCTTCCTGTTTGCGACGTCTCCAGGAAAGCCGCCAAAGCCTCGCTGGCCGTGAAAAAACCCTGTCAAGCGCCCCTTGATGGTTCATTCCGGCCGCAGATCGATGTATTCTTTTGCCTGCTGGCCAGCGTCACCGCGAACAAGATAGACGGGAACCCAATGTTCCTTGACATCAACCGTGACCGTCTTGGCGTTGGCATAACGCATCGTGTAGGCAGCCCGACGCCGATCACTCGTGTTCGGACCGCTCCCATGTAATACATAAGAATCATGGATGCTCATGCTACCGGATTTCATTTCCAACGGTACGGCTGCAGCCGCCATAGCATCGGTCACTTCGACGGTTAGCCCCAATAAATCATTTTTACCTGTGGCGACCTTCTCTAATTCGGGATAGCCCTGGTGACTGGCAGGGATCACCTGCATACAGCCGTTGGCAAGATCGGCATCATCAATCGCAAGCCACACCGTGCCTACATCGGTGCCCCTGATCGAATGCCAATAGGTATTGTCTTGATGCCACGCCACGGGCAATCCGTCTCCCGGACATTTCACGATTAAATGCGACATGATCAAGATCAAGTCGGGCCCTAAAACGGCCTCCACGGCATCAAGCACTCGCGGATGCCGGCACAGTTCCAGCCAACACGCATCTTTCGCATGAGGTTCGGTGAGATATTCCGGACGCGCGTTTACTTCTTTGTGTTCGCCATCTTTGTAGACCACCATCCGCTCGGGCATACCGTCGATTAGCTCGTCGAGCCGCTGATTTACGATTGCGACTTCATCTGGTTTCAACACATCGTGAAAGAGGGAGTAGCCCTCACTGTCATATTGCCGAAAAGAATCAACGTCGCGGTTCATCAGCTTGTCCCAGTCGGCTATTCCACCCGTAGCGGCGGTACAATTCCAGGAAGTTAACGGGGCAGACTTAAATCCTTTAAATGCCAAGGCGTTGACCATTAGAGTCAACCCAAATCGGGAGTTCAAGCATGCCAAATTGCTTCATCGCCGTCACATCGACCGATCGGCCAGTTTCACACCGCGCGGTCGGCAGGAACTCACCGGAATCGGCGTGACGAATCGGCTCGCCATCCTGACTGACTCTAGTCTGTCCCAAGTTACGGGTCAACAGTCTCACGTTATCTGGCCTACCGATGCCTCTGCCGTGCCAAATGTTGGTTCGACATTCGCACGAAGTCGATGACAACATGCTGTTCCGCTAGGAAAAGAAAACTCGCTCTGCCGTTTTCCTGAGAATCCACTCGCGATCGTCGGGCGAAAGAAACTCAAGCTCACGCTTGATCAAATCAATCGATGATTGATAGGTATGTCCTGGCTGGACTTGAAATGGGCAATCACTCGCCCACATAATCCGTTCGGCACCAAAGGCATCTCGAACACGTCTGATCATTGGGCCTAAATCACGATACGGCATCATCTTTTTGCCCAGCGCGTAATAGGCAGAGACCTTGAGAGTCACCTGTGGAAAACGGGCTAACCGACACAGCCGATCAAGATCTTTTTTGCGAATGGATCCGTCGATACCAACACGCGCAAAGTGATCGATCACCACAGGGGTCCGCGGATACTTTTGACACATTCGATCAACGGACGGAATAAATTCAGGATCAATCAAGTGGCACATTGCGAGCTGTTCCTCGGCGCCACAGCGCCACATCGCCTGCATCCCCTCACCCGTGAGCCAATTGTTGGGCTTGCGATCGCCGGGGCGAATCCGGAACCCGCGCACGCCTTGCTTCGCCAAGACTTTCATTTTGGCAATTGGATTCTTCCGCTCGTCGACAACAGCGACTCCAACATATTCCCCCGGCGCCATTCGGATGGTGTTCAGCATGTAACGATTGTCAAATCCATAGAAGCTCATCTGAATCAACACGATGCGATCAACGCCGTTCGGCCTAGCCTGCGCCATTAACTCAGCGGGCGTAAAACTGGACGGTTTCATCTCTTTTTGAGTGAATCCATCGGCCAAAGGATATCGCTTTGTGTCGGGGGTCCAAACGTGCACGTGTGCATCAATCAAGCCGGACCGCTCATTTGAACTACCGACTGCCGTCTGACCACGCAAGCCACCGATTCCGAGCCCGATTCCAACTCCCGAAACACCGATGCGCAACAACTCGCGACGCGTTGCCACCGCCGCCTGGTTTACGGCGTGCTCATCCTTCATTGCGGCAAACTCCCAAAAGCCAATTAGAATTGCTGAACGACAGGAACATTGTCACATCAGCCACACTCTCGATCACTTGCCATTGTAACGAACAAGCAGAGATTAAATCTATCAGTCTGGAGAAAACCGACGCGATTCAAACGAAGCAGACGGGGCGTTCTCAACGCTCTTTCGCACGAACAATCTTGCCCACAAAGAAACCGACGGACTCTATTTATTTACCTGCTTTAACTGTCAAGCTTTGATTCCCCAGCGAGTCTGCACAGAATCGACCAACGTATTTTCAGCGTTCGCTTTGATTCTGCCCCAACAGCGAGTAAGATAACGCTACGCGTTGCCCCCACCAAGCTTGCACGCTGCCCCTTGCACGCTGCCCCCTACCCTGGTCAGTATGTTCACAAAATCTCTAACAATCATCTGTGTCATTCTCGGTTCATCCACACTATGCGGCGGTGATGAATTGACATTTGAGAGGGACATTCGCCCGATCTTTCGAGCGCATTGTTTTGACTGCCACGGTGCCGAAAAAAAGATGGAAGGTGGATTGGATTTACGCCTCGTGCGTTCGATAAAAACCGGCGGTGAATCAGGTTCCGCCATCGACCTGAACAGCACAAATGACAGTTTGCTACTGCAGCGCATCAAAAGCGGCGAGATGCCCCCGACCGAGCATCCTGTCCCCGCGGATCAAATCGCAACGATCGAAAGGTGGATCCGAGCGGGTGCGATTACTTCGCGGCCGGAACCAGCGACGATCGGAGACGGACTCGGCATTTCCGCGGAAGAACGATCGTACTGGGCCTTCCAGTCGATTCAGCGATCCTCCGTGCCAGAAATTCAAAACGTGAATCGAGTCCGAACGCCAATTGACGCTTTTCTGCTGGCTCGCATGGAACCGATGGGCATGAGCTTCGCCGATGATGCGGAAAAAGCCACCCAGATACGTCGAGCCTACTTAGATCTCATCGGGCTGCCACCCACGCCAGAACAAGTTGAAGCATTTTTGGCAGACGATCGGGACGATGCTTGGGATCGGTTGATCAACGAATTACTTGACTCTCCTCACTACGGTGAGCGGTGGGGTCGGCATTGGCTTGATGTGACCGGATATGCAGACTCGGAAGGCGCTACCAACCAGGACCCCGAGCGACCTTGGTCATTCAAATATCGTGATTGGGTAATTCGAGCATTCAATCAAGACATGCCTTTCGACGAATTCATCATTTGGCAATTGGCGGGCGATGAACTGGCCGAACGGCCCTTCAAGAATATGTCATCTCGCCAGATCGACATGCTCACCGCAACCGGATTCTTGCGGATGGCGGCCGACGGGACCTCCGCTACGAACGATGAGCAAACACGTAATCAAGTGATGACGGACACCATCAAGATCGTCAGTTCGGCACTCTTGGGGCTGTCCGTCGGTTGTGCTCAGTGTCACGACCATCGCTATGATCCGATTTCCCAGGTGGATTACTATCGGTTACGTGCTGTCCTCGAACCAGCGATCAACTACAAAAGTTGGACTCCACCGGCGAAGCGACGACTGTCCCTCTTCACGGATGAAGATATTGCCAGCTCCAAGGCGATCGAAGCGGAAGCCGCCGTATTAAGCAAGCAAAGGCAAAAACAGCAATCGGAATATATGGAACTGGCGTTGCAAGCAGAGTTAGCTCAAGCCGACGAATCGATTCGCAAACGATTAGAAGAGGCTTACCGAACCGCCGGAGACCAGCGGACAGCGGAGCAAAAAAGTTTGCTCGACAAATACCCTAACATCGGAAAATTGCACCCGGGTGTCTTGTACCAATACAACAAAGCGAACGCAGACAAGCTCAAGAAACTGGACGGCGAAATTGCCAAAATCCGCAGCCGTAAACCATCGGAAGAGTTTTTGCGGATAGCTACCGAACCGATCGAAGACCAGCCGCCGATCACATCCCTGTTTTATCGAGGCGATTACCGACAACCGAAACAGCCCGTCACTGCCGGCGGATTGACGGTTGCGGCCCCCAAAGAGAGTCCGTTTTCAATTGCCGAGAACAATCCGAAACTGGCATCGACCGGTCGGCGACTTGCCTACGCGCGTTGGCTAACCAGCGGCCGCCATCCGCTGGTTGCGAGGGTCTTGGTCAACCGTATTTGGCTACACCACTTCGGCCAAACGTTCGTTTCCACCCCCGATGAATTCGGCAAGCTGGGTTCCCTACCGACCCACCCACAACTACTCGACTGGCTGGCGGATGAATTCATGTCCAAGGGGTGGAGTCTGAAGCACCTACATCGACTAATCCTATCCTCCACGGTATATCGACAGCGATCAGTCGCCTCCAACCTCGCACGTAAAATCGACAGTTCCAACCAATGGTATTCGCATTTCCCCGTCCATCGACTGGAAGCTGAGGTTATTCGCGATTCGATGCTGTTTGTCAGTGGCCGGTTGGACCCAACAGCCCTGGGCCCGGCTGTCAAAGTTGTCAGCGACGATACGGGACAAATTATTTCAAAAGGCAGTCGCCAACGGCGTAGCGTCTACTTGCAAGTTCGACGAACACAGCCAGTGGCACTGCTGAAATCGTTTGATGCGCCGGTGATGGAAGTGAACTGTGGTAAACGCGAGTCATCTACCGTGGCAACGCAGTCCTTGATGCTAATGAATAGCGATTTTGTCTTAATGTTTTCCAAAGCTTTCGCCGAACGATTAAAACCAGTCCTTGCCCAAAACCCCAACAACCAGAACCCAAATAACGCGCTGACACACGGCTGGCGACTTGCCTACGGCCGTACTCCAAATGCAGACGAACTGGCGCTTGCCAACGAATACTTTGCCGAACAATGTAAATTACTAGAAGCCAAAAAGGCGGAATCCGTCCAAGTGCAAGCGCTGACCAATTACTGTCAGGCGTTGCTGACGTCGAATGAGTTCCTGTATATCGATTAAAACGGTCACTTAAAACCGATCAAATGATGACGGTGCTTTATGAACAAAGACAATCGAGCAACAGCTCAGCTAACCCGACGAGGTTTTCTCACCGAAAATGCGATGGGTGTTGGTATCTTTGCGTTGGCATCACTGTTGGCAGAAGAGCGACTACTGGCTTCCCCCAAAACGGTTCAGCTGCAGCCTCCCACATTCGACCTGGCTCCCAAGCAACCGACTCAGCCAGCTCGCGCAAAAGCGATGATCTCACTGTTCCAACACGGAGGTCCCTCCCACATGGACCTCATGGACCCCAAGCCCGAATTGAGTCGTTTGGATGGCAAAACCTATGACGGCAACGTTGGGTTTAGTTTTATCAAACGCGCGACCAAAACCTTGCACGGTTCACGATGGAAATTCCGCAAATACGGCCAATGCGGGACTGAGATATCGGAATTAATGCCAGAACTCGCCTCGATCGTCGATGACGTGTGCATCGTCCGGTCGATGCATACTGGGCACAATGGTCATGAAGTATCAATTCGCTACATGAACAATGGCATCGCCGGGGTGACCGGTCGTCCATCGCTTGGCAGCTGGATCACTTATGCACTCGGCAGCGAGGCACAGGATTTACCGGCCTATGTCGTGTTGACCGATCCCGGTGGTCATCCCGTTGATGGCGTTCACAATTGGTCGAATGGTTGGATGCCTTCTTTGTTTCAAGGTACGGTTCTTCGCCCCAAGGAACCACGCATCCTGAATCTGGACGCACCCCAGCACTTGCGTGGCGAAGTTCAGGAACACAACCTGGCGTTCCTTAAAAAGTTGAATGATCGCCATCTAGAGCGTCATCAAGGCGAGTACGATTTGGAAGCTCGGATTGCCAGTTACGAACTGGCGGCCAAGATGCAGGAATCCGCTCGAGAGGCTCTCGATCTGTCCCAAGAGACCAACTCGACAAAAAGCATGTATGGACTGGACCATGAAACAACACGCGAATACGGAACGCGATGCCTGATTGCCCGGCGACTTGTCGAACGGGGCGTCCGATTTGTTCAGCTCTTCCTGGGCGGTCAACCATGGGACAATCATAACGACATCCGCAATACGCTTCCTGCGGTCTGTCGACGTACGGATCAGCCCTCAGCCGCACTTGTGAAAGACCTCAAGCAACGTGGCATGCTCGACGATGTTCTTGTCCATTGGGGTGGCGAGATCGGACGCTTGCCGGTCGTCGAAGGCGATCCGCTGAAAGGCGGGCGAGACCATAACGGCCAAGGCTTCAGCATGTGGCTGGCCGGCGGCGGCATCCAAGGAGGCACGACCTACGGAGCAACGGATGCGGTCGGTCATCGGGCAGTTGAAAACATCGTCAAGCCCCATGACTATCAAGCGACTGTCTTGAAACTTTTCGGCATGAATTATCGAGAATTATATTTCCTGCACAACGGACAAGAGCAACGGCTTGTGGTTCACGATGACGCAAACGTTTTGGACGATATTATCGCCTGATTCGGACCAGTCCTCGTTAATTATTTTTGCTACGAATCTCGCGGTTCACGTTATCGTCGATAACCGAGTAGCTGATAACGGCCTAGCCAACAATTAGAACGCTACTTCAAATCCAAGGTCAAATGCTCGTTGTTCTGCGGGCGTTAATTTGTCTTGCGCGTTCATTGGAGGAATTGAACACATGACACGACTGCTGGCCAAAGTGGCATGGTGCCGCCGGCTTTCGTGTTTCCCTGAGTCCGTCGGGCGAGTAAGCGGAGCCTGCGACTGGAGATGCCAAGCAGCTTTGCGTTGTTGGCCCTGAGTCTGTTGGCACGCTTGGGCTGCCGGTCATCAAAACAAAAGGCGAAGTCGTGCCGGCTGTTACTGGCGAACGACTTGCTCCTGCGGGACGGCGAGAGCGGTGAATCCTTCCGGCTCTCAGTAGCTAAGATCGCTTGACGTCCGGCAGATCGTCG
>JAQWSU010000027.1 GCA_029243025.1 Pirellulaceae bacterium
CACTCGCGCCACACCCCACACTTACCGGACGGTCCGGTTCGGCTGATGCCACCCCTAACCCACGACATATCTGAGTTGTAAAGGCTGTAGGTATCGGTGGCGGCCACAGCATTCAGAAACGTTGCGTACTCGCTGTTGGTGACCTCGGTGGCACTGATCTGGTATTCATAACCGACCGCACCATAACCGGTGTCATCGGCGGCGTTATTGATATTGCCTACCGTCACCATCAGGCTCGCATCGGCTTGCTGACTGATGAGAAGCGTCAAGAAGCCGACAGAGGCCAAAAGGACAAATCGAGAAAACAGCATCGGAAAGCCTTTCATCGACGAGCCAACAAACGCCAATCAGGAATTTGGGACGGGAGCGGGGGAATAATGAAATTTAATTCTAGACAGCCGTTACAACGCAAACAATCATTAAAAACCTGATTCCCCCCCCCCTTTTTTCGTGGAAGGGTGCGTCAATCGCCGTCTTGCGAGGCGGTTTCCGTCTAAATTGAGATCATATCTTTCCGGTGGGTCGATTGATCATATTCGATTCCAAGGGGCGAGAATCCAGCAGATGTGAGCAGTAGTGCCAACAGTCGAAATGATTTGTCTTCGACGATGATTGGTTCAGCGTGCTCGTCCAGGCGGCTGTAATATTTGAGTTCGGTTTTCATTTGCTGCCCCTTTATCAAAGCCGAACAGCTGAAAGTTTGAAGTAGCAATTCTACAGCCGTCCGGTGGGAAGCAATCGTTGACCCCGTGGTAATGGCCAACGATCACTTTGAATATCTAGGTCGAGTTGGTGGCCTGATGACCACGTATTTAAATCGTTTATGCATTAGCTCTGCCTAACTGAAAAAAGCCCGCCGCCCTTCACACAGCAAGAGAAGACAACTGGGATGGTAATGGCGTCTTCTTGAGTGGTGACTTGGGGGCCGCTTTCGCCGATGGTAGCTATGACGCCGGCCCGAAAGTCGCGGTTGCAGCTGTGCCCGAGCCGTCCAGCATCGTTCTGGCTCTCGTTAGCCTAGTCGGCCTCACTCGCCGTCGTCATGGCTAATTTAGCATTCGATTCGATTGTCAAATGCGAAAGGCCTTTCGAAGCTTCGAGAGGCCGATTTTTGGGGGGGCTTAATAAGCCCCTCATTGCATCTTAAATTCCCCCGCTTCATTTGTTGCCATGGCGCAACTCCCTTTAAGAGGTCGAGGTTAATCGCTTGGTCCAGAACTCGAATGGGGGTGTGCCGCTGTCAAATCCATAACGACGGTAAACATCTTGAGCTCGCGTGTTATCGTCTCGAACTTCGAGCGTCATTTTGCAACAGCCGAGTTCAACGGCCAAAGACTCCACGGCTTGAAGTAATTGCAGGCCGACACCACTGCCGCGATAGGGTTCTTGCACAAACAGATCGTGGATGTTGACGAGTGGCCGAGCATAGAAGGTTGAATAACCTACAAAGCAGACGGCCATCCCCACGGCTTGGTCTGGGGCGATCGCGAAAAAAATTTGACTCGCCTCGTTCTTGTGCAGGTCGTGAACGAGTCTTTCCCGATTTTCAGCTGGTATGGGACGACTGTCGCCCATCGGATGTCGCATGTACGCATCCAGCAAATCAAGGAACCACGACTGATGTTCGGCTTTGTCGAGATTTGCTCGCAGAATGTTGACCTCTGCGAATTGTTCGCCGTTACTCTTCGTTGAGGGGGGGTTCGTACTCAAAGTCTTTCCATTTCATGGCGCGTCGAAACGGTTCCACTCTTAACAGAACCTCGCCTTTATGGAATAGGCGAACCGTTCCATTGGATTCACTGACCGTGACGGCAACAGCTTTTGTTTTTTTGGTAATTGCTGCTGCGGCCCAGTGTCGCGCACCCAGGCCCTTGGACAGCGTGACGTTTGCCGCAGTGGCATTCAAGTAACGGCATGCTGCATCGATGGTTCCATCGGCGGCTACAATTACCGCACCGTCTAGCGGAGCGATTTCCTTAATCGCCTCTCGCACGCGATGATCTTGGATATTGCGGTCGCTGCGATTGTATCCTTTGACCGGATCGAAGCCCAATGGCTCGCTGCTTTTTATTACGTTACGACTGTCACCCACCACCAGGATTGTACCGACGGGCTTTCCTTCTCGCCCTTCCCGTCCAATCTCGACTGCCAAGTCCATCACGGTCTTGAGCGTTTCAAGAGGTACATTTGTGCCCAGCTTGCGCAGGTCGCGGGCCGTCAGCCGCCCCAGATGTTCGTCGAGTCGGATGTGGCTCATCGAATCGACCCGTCCAGCCTCGAATCCGCTGTATAAGGCGATTACATCGGCGCCGGGTGCCAGTTGTTCGTTGGCTACAGCACTGAGCAAAGCGTGCGTAAGCTTATCGTACACCGCAGCTCCTGGCATGTTCAGCTGAACCGTTTCTAGCTCTAGCTCCTTCGCAGTAGCCAGTTCTGCGTCCGTATCGCCCGCAATAATTAGCTTTCGACGCTTGCCCACTTGCTTTCGAAGACCTTCCAGATTGGCGGGTAACTCCACCAGCAAGAGAATCGCGTCAGCCTCGATGGACTTGGCCAATTGGACTGCGAGTTCATAGATTGGATCAACGGGTTCCAGCGACTTTTGTGCAGTCATGCGCGAGATGCAATCAGGCAAAGAGGCAACAAAAGATGAGCTAACACGATGACCGAATCGTAGACTGTTTGCGGCCCGCTCGCAACCCGAACTATTTCGGAGACGAAAACAATAAGAGCACGAGCACAGGAGCTAACGCCGTTGTCGAAAACGACGGGACGGAGTCGGCTCGTTTCCGCGGCGAACAAGAGTTGCCGGTTGTTTCCAATTCGTCTCGAATACTCGCTCGTGGTAGAGACGCAGTGCGCGGACAGCGTGCCCTTTTGGCCCATATTCCCAATCATGGTAGCGATGTTGCACCATCAGGTTGGTTAGGAATGCCACCGATCGGGTGATGCGGTCGTCAACTAACTGCTCGTCGGTCGACGCGAACACGATCCACTCAAGAATGTGCCCGGTGGTTTGTAGTTTTCGGTCGTTCCCTCCCCAGTCGCTTCGGCGCTTGAACCAATCGCTGCTGAAGCTGCCGTCGCGATTTTGGAGTGACATGGCATACTTGTAGTACTCGTTTACGAATTTTTCAGCTCGCCACCATTGCCCCTCGACTGGTTTTTGAGCCTCTTTTCGCTTTTTGACGGCGTAAGACAGGCCCATAATGCGATGGGTTCCACCACAGGCGGCACCATTGACCGGCTGAGCTAACTCTGCCCGAATCAAACGAGGAAGGTCCCACTTTTCACCTCGTTCATTCTTCCACTTGGCGTCGGTGCTGAGGTAGTGTGAGAGCCCAATCAGCTTGAAAGTAAGCTCCATCGGTTCTCGGCAAGTTAGTTGCTCTTCTTTGACAAGCTGTTCAATCGTGAAGTCGTGACCTTGGGCCCGAATCGCATATTCTCGTGGGGTATCGGTCTGAGCTGCCATCGCCAGGAATTGCCCTGAATGGCCTTGATAGCCGGGGCCCTCACGGCCCTTGATGCGTCCATCGGAAACGTAAAACAGTCGCCTTCCTGCGCAGGATTGGTTGCTGCAGAGCCACTTGAGAACGCCGGTTCGTTTTCCCCGCTCACTGCCGATACGAATCTGTGAGTCGACACCCCAGCCGAGGAAGGAGTGCATCATTGACCAGCAGCTGTGTTCGCCGCTATTCAGCATTTTCGGCTCATAGACGCGAAGACAATTTTCGATGGGGCGACGCAAATTCGCAACACGGGCTGGAATCACACGGGCTGGGGGCTGCGTGTCTTCTGAAGTGGTTGCTGCCAAGTTGCTCAATCTGTCAGCGATTTTGCGGGGTACTAAAGGTTGGGGTTTCGCAGTGAGCTGCTCCGCAGTTTGAATCGAGTTTTCGGTGCTGATTTGCTCGGTGCTGATTTGCTCGGTGCTGATTTGCTCGGTGCTGATTTGCTCGGTGCTGATTTGCTCGGTGCTGAGTTGCTCGGTGCTGAGTTGCTCGCTGTCAGTGCTGACATCAGCTGATTCTTGATTGGTCAAAAAGCCAATTTCTTTCAGCACATCACCGAAGACTGCTTCCAGCTCATCCGTTTTCGGCGTGCTTTTCGCAATTTCTTGCGAATGCGAGGCTACCGAAGTGATTGCTGTGGCTTTTGAGATGTGGGTTTGGAGGTCGGCTGTTTCTGGGGAAAACCAGAGAAAGCCAACGATATCTAGCGAGCGGGTAGACTCTTCCGCGAAACAGGCTGAGGACGCCAGTAGGCCGATGGACGCGCAAATAGCGTACGTCCAGGTTTTCATGTTGAGAGTCTGGATGAAGGTCGATGTAAGCTGCGTCATGGTTAACGATCTGGGCGGGCGTGGGAGATAGGGGGGATGGTTTGACAATGCGCCAGTTTGCTTGCTCCCGTGGGCGTTGTGGACCCAACGGCGTGTTGCTGTGGTATCGGACTTGTTCCTCGATCAGTTGATAGCCGTTGGCGGATCCGCGATTGGTTTCGATGTGGAACGAGCGGATGGACAGTTTCTGTCGGCTGCACCGACGGGTAGAAAGCTCTAGCCGTTACATTCCACAAACCCAATCAAGAATCAGCCGACCTTCTTGCTCTAAAGAATTCGGGTGCTATCGGATTTATTGGGCATCGACCAGTTGCGTGCTTTGAGAAAAACTGACTGATATTTATCGAAAACAGAATTAAGAAGCGCTGCGGAGTCGGGGGGGGGGGACTGAATAGTCTGTTGGGGGGCTGGTTGCCGGTCGGCAGTTAGTCCGTGACCGACCCTAAATCTTGTGATCTGAGCTGGCGGGCGGCTACTGGAGTTCACGTGATCTTCCGGCGATTGATTCGGGATTTTCGTCTTCTGGTTCTGTCGTGGTTGGGGCTGCTGTGCTGTTCACGAGTTGTTTCCAGAGTCGGACGTCATTTCCCAGGTTTTTACCGGTATTTTTTCGCAGTGATTGCATGGCGAGATATTGAATTGCCGGATCGGCATCATCGAGGGCCTGCCCGAGTGCGGCGGTTGCTTCAAGGCTCTCGAACTGACCGAGTTCCTGCGTTGCAGCTTGTCGGACGTCGAGATTTAAATCGCTGCGATTAACGCCGATCAAGAGTTGCAAGGCTTGCGGTGATCCGATGCGTCCTAGTGACCGAATCGCTTCAATGCGAATGTCTGGGTTTGCATCTTCGAGTGCAGCTTCCAAGCCGGGAATCGCAGCCGGGGTTGAAAATAGTCCGAGTGTCTTTGCAATGGCGTGGCGGACAGCCGGTTCAGGTTCCTTGTTATACGCTGAAGAGATCGTCCTTGCGATTTCGCTTTGTTCAGCGGGTTCCATTCGGCTGACTCGCTTTTTCAAGCCTTCCAGCCGCTCGATTTTGGCTGAAATGGAAGCCTGGTCGCTGCCCGGAAGTGGAGCTTCGGAAAAGCTGAAGGGGGAACGCCAGCTGAATCGATCCGTGGCACACCCGACAATCCCAATGAGCGTCAGGATGGCACAGAAGGCGAGCTGAAGTGAGCCGTATTTGACGTGTTTGGTAATTCGTTCCCGCAACATGGTCAATTCAGTGTCTCAGCGGAGAGGCGTTTGATCTATGCGATCTGAGCTTGTGGTTTACTTGCCACAAACTTGCCCGCAAAAGTCGCTCGCGGTTGTGTGAATAGATGGAATTTCGGCGGGAACTGTAGCAAACCGAATCAAATCTGGATAGAGCGATTTCAAGTCGCGTTGCGTTGAGTGTGTTTGCGGGGAGAAGTTAGGGTGCTGATGCCAGACTTTTATTGAACGCGATGGGTGGGAACGGGGGCAGCTGGAGAAAAGCTCTGGAGGCTGATCCGAGTAGGGGTGACTTCTGCTAGTGTTGCTACGCTGTCACTGATGCTTGCTTCGAGTTGATTGGGGGTGACGACAGCTCGTGCATTGACGAACAACGTGGCAGTCGGGACTGAGGCATGAGATGCGATGGAAAGTTCAACATCGACATCCGACCCCACGAGATTAGAAACGGCAAATTTGTCGTTTGACTGACATAGAATCTTTAGGTGAGCCGGTTCCGCGCCGGTTGCCAACAAGTTGTCTCGAATGGTTTGCATCAGCTCGACAACGACGCGGTCGATGGAGAAACTGTCTTGATTTTTTGCAGTTAGTTCGTAGGACGCATTGAGCCAGCCAAGTTCCGCTTCGCCTTCTGCGTAGCGTTGATAGTCCACGTCCATCATCCGTTTGCGTAGTGGACTGCTTTCTTCGAGCGTTTGAGTGAGACGATCGAATCCAGTGCCATCTTTTCCACTGACCATCGTAACTGTTTTATCTGGGAACCGTTGTTCGACTTGTCGCTTGAGCTGCTGTTTTTGATCCTCCGACAGTTTGTCAATCTTGTTGATCGCGATCAGGTCTGCCTCTTCCATTTGTTTCAGGAAGATATAAGCGGCCTGAGGCGAAAAACCCGATGCTCCATCGCCACTCAGAATTTTTGCACCGTGTTCTGGCTTTAGTAAAACCGTCAACGGCGCAATCTGGTAATTGCCATCGTGGAAACGGCGCAAGGGTTCAATCACTGTCGCGACCAAGTCGGTGCAGCTACCGACGGGCTCTGTAATTACGATGTCGGGGTGATGCTCTTTTTTGAGGCCGTCGATCGTGGATAGGAGGTCATCAAATTTACAGCAGAAACAAGCGCCGGGTACCTCCCCTACATGGAATCCTTGGGCACGCAAGGCCTGGGTGTCGACGAGGCCATTGGCTTGGTCATTTGTAATGAGGCCGACCTTTTGCCCTTGCGCGGTGTAATGTTTGGCGAGTCGAGCAATCGCTGTGGTTTTACCAGCTCCAAGGAACCCGCCAATCATGATGAACTTGGTGCGCGACATTGAGATTTCCCGAAACTTTCCAGACACACTGGTCAAATAGGCCATGCTGAGAACCAGCCCTCATTGTTAGAATAGAAGGGTTCGACTTGTTCGTCGAGGTGTAGGATGACCTTAACAGGTTGGTTTAAATTAGAGAGTTGATCGTAGAGGCCGTTCGAAATCCTCCGCCCGAAGAATGGTGTATTGACGGCGCAGGATGTTGACCCTTTATGAAACCGTTCCGAAAGCTTCGAATCCTTGACTTCTGCTGATTTCGGCACTGACCCGCTTCCTCGACCGTGAGGTAAAATGAGCAAACGATTCATGTCATCTGGTTGGCCGATTAACGACCTTGAGGTGCTTGAGGCGTTAAAAAGAGCTTTTGCGTCGGGTGACTGGGGCCGTTACCACGGTGCTGAATGTGAAGGATTGGCAGGGGATTTGGCGGAGTATCACGGTGTCCAGCATGCCTTGTTGTGCTCTTCGGGAACGATTGCGGTTGAACTCGCATTGCGGGGCTTGGGAGTTACTCGGTCGGATGAAGTGATTTTAGCCGGTTATGATTTTCCTGGGAATTTTCGCGCGATTGAGAATCTTGGTGCTCGGCCCGTTCTCGTTGATCTAGAAAAGGGACGTTGGACTCTATCGGCCGACTCAATTCAAGAAGCGGTTACCACGCAGACCAAGGCCGTGATTGCCTCTCACCTTCATGGCGATATCGCCCCGATAGAAGAAATTGCTAATGTTTGTCAACGATTGGGGATCGGGTTGATCGAAGACGCCTGCCAGGTGGTGGGTGCTCAGATTGGCGAAAGACGTGCTGGCACGATTGGTGATGTGGGTGTATTGAGCTTTGGTGGCAGCAAGTTGATTACGGCTGGGCGAGGGGGCGCTGTGCTCACCGACTCTCCCGCAGTTGCCCAGCGAGTGCGAATCAATAACGAACGGGGCAATGAAGCCTATCCGCTGAGCGAACTGCAAGCTGCCGTCTTACGACCCCAACTCACAAAACTCGATTTCCGAAATCAAAAGCGCTGGCTGAATGTACAGTATCTACGCACTCATTTACAAGATTTACCGTGGAGGACGCCTAACGGTTGCACCGACGACCTCCTGCCAGCTTTCTTTAAACTCGGTTGGTTCGTTACCAATCTCTCCCAGCCAACGGCTTCTCGAGAGGAGCTTATTTCGCTGCTCAGCCAGATGGGGGTATCCGTCGGCGCTGGATTTCGCGGCTTCTACCGTCGATCAAGCCGCCGCTGTCGATCGGTTGGCAACTTGGAAAATAGCAAGATCGCGGCGGATTGCACACTACTCTTGCACCATGCCGACTTGTTGGGTGACGACGACCACGTCTGCGAGTTGGCCAAAACGATTCGCGACGCGATCATCCTAGCGATGGATCGCTGACTGAGAGAGACGGTTGAGCGAGTGACATTCGTGGAACACACTCATTGCGTCGCCGCACGATCCTCGGCTCTTGGGCTACTTCACTGTTTGGGAAGATGAGTGATCACTCGTACCAGATCCCACGTGAGTAGCGGCTTTTTCCGTGCGGCGACATGCGACGTCTAATGGAGTTGGCGAGGCATCGGATCGTGCAGCTCGCCTTCATGAGCTACCCAAGGGGCAGCGACAGAAGTGGCTACGGATTCTTCGCTCTCCGCGTCTTCGATTGGTACTTCGACCTCGAAAGACTTCATGATGGGTTCGAGTTCTCCGCGGACGATTCGAACCTCTTCTGGAGCACTAATGCCCAGCGTGACTCGATTGCCACTGACGCGGTTGACGGTGATCCGAACGTTGTCACCGATGACCAACTCTTGACCAGATTTTCGACTTAGTACTAGCATTTTTTGTCCTCCTCCATGATCCTCGTGGGAAGAAAAGAAACCTCGTCATGCCGGCTCGTCAACAGCTTTTGGATTGGTGTCGAACGCCCTGCCGGCTTAAGTGTTTTCGCAAACAACGTGCCACGTTTGGTCACGCCTAGAGAAACCGCGTCAATATCCCGCGAAATCCGCCAAAAAAAAATCTATTTTTCGCACGCTAGCATGGTGCTTGCTATCCAGACGCCGTGTAACAACAATGCAGTAAAAAGCGACAGTTTGTCTCAGTTTGAGATTGGGAGGTGTCTCCCGCAGTCGCCATGAACGGCTTTTATCCCTGATAGCGAGCGCTGAGCGGACGGATCGAGCCGATCGATTACTCGAGATTCCGATGTTTACGGGGTTAAGTCCGCGTGGGTCGGATGCCTTTGACTAACAGGATTTCCGCATGACAAGACGCATGAGTCCGGCGATCGCCACCTGTGTTATTTTGAGTTTCCTTTCTTTGTCTGCAGCGGGCGATGAGGCCACGATTCGGGGGGGCTCTTCCAATGCTCAGAAAGCTTTAACGCGAGCGGCCGACGCCGCCAAAGCGAGACAATCACAGGAGGCGGTTGATTGGGCAACGAAAGCGATCGAAACCGGCGCAGCCGACCCAATCGCTTTTTATCTCAGAGGACGTGAGCGGTTAAGGCTTGGTGAATTTCAAAAATCGGTGGCCGATTTTGACCGATATCGAATCCTGCGTCCGGCGGTCGCGTCGCGTTTATGGGAGCGAGGCATTGCCTGCTACTACGCGAAGCAATTTCAAGCAGGTGCTGATCAGTTTCGTGCTTACCAAACTTACCACGGCAATGACGTGGAGAATGCAGTTTGGCACGTTGTCTGTCTGGCTCCCTCAATTGGATTTGAACAGGCTCAGTCCAAGATGCTGCCGATCGAATTTGACGCGAGAATTCCGATGATGGACATTTATCGTCTGTTTCGTGGCGAGGGCAAACCAGAGGATGTGATGCGGGCCGCACGGCGAGGAAATCCAACGCCTCAGCAGCTGAACGATCGATTGATGTACGCGAACCTCTACCTGGGGTTGTATCACGAATCGAAAGGTGAACTCGATCAGTCGCGAAAATATCTTGAGACAGCCGCCCAAAAACATCGAAATGACAACTACATGTGGGACGTCGCCCGAGTCCACGCAAAATCTCGTCGAAAGTCGGACGCGTCGAATTCTCAGCCGTAGCATCATTTTGACATCGCTGAACGCGTAATTTGCTATAATGGAGCAGATTATGGACGTTGTGATTCTCTGCCTTATCGCGATTTGCCAATCGCAATCCTTCAGTGAACGGGTGCATTTAATGGCCCTTTGCCCTCCGCGTTGGAAGTTTTTGATCAGCGGTTGTTTGTTGGTCATGATAATGAGTTCGCTGGGTGCGGCTCAGGAATCGGCAGTCACGGCCCAACGTAGGGAGTTTTTCGAGCGCAAGGTGCGTCCCTTGTTGGTGCAACATTGTTACGAATGTCACAGTGGGCAGTCGGAAAAATTGCACGCGAATCTCTATCTCGACAACGGAGCTGACATTCTGTCGGGTGGCGATTCGGGTCCAGCGGTTGTGCCGGGGAATGTTGACGAGAGTCTGTTAATTTCGGCCGTTCGATACGAATCATTTGAGATGCCTTCTCGAAGAAAGCTCTCTCCAGTAGAAGTCAAAAACGCTGGAACGGTGGGATCGAGGGCGGAGCTTCCTACGGGGGTACAGATGAGTGGGGGTACAAGGCCGTCCAGGGAAAGCTTGAGATTCATGACCTGCACGCCACGATGTTGCACCTGTTGGGGATTGATCATGAACGAAACACTTTTCGATTTAGTAGCCGTGACATGAGGTTGACTGATGTCGGTGGACATGTGATCCATGAGATTCTCTCCTAGTCAGGATTCACCATGAACGTGGTTGGTAGCGGGCTTGTTCGAAACACGGCAATTGTTTCCTCTGGAATAAGACGAGAAAACTGAAATGAAAAAATGGCGTATGGCAGGCAGCAAAATTTTGCGACTGGAATCTTGTCCGCTCGTTGATTTGCGGTGGAATTGCCTTTTGTTGCTGCTCTTCAGTTGGGCTTGGTTGGCTGCCGAAGTTGTTGCGGCAGAGAATCCACCCAACATCATTTTTATCATGGCTGACGATTTGGGTTACGGTGATCTGGGATCATATGGGCAGTCAGTCATTCAAACACCCAGGTTGGATGAATTGGCGCGAGAGGGAATGCGATTCACACAGTTCTACGCTGGTTCCACCGTTTGTGCTCCTTCCCGTTGCGTGTTGATGACGGGTTTGCACACGGGGCGATGCTTTATTCGTGGCAATGGAAAGGACAACTTGCGACCTGATGACTTAACCGTCGCTGAGGTTTTGCATCAGGCGGGCTATCAAACGGGCTTGATAGGGAAATGGGGACTTGGCCACGAAGGATCGACCGGACTACCGACACGCAAAGGCTTTGATTACTTCTTCGGCTATCTCGATCAACACCACGCGCATAACTTTTATCCGTCTTTCCTTGTCCGCAACGAAGAACGAGTCTCGTTACCGAATGTGGTTCCCAACGAAGGGCGATGGGGGCAAGGTGTCGCAAAGCAAAAGCAAGTGTATAGCCATGATCTGATGGCAGTCGAAGCATTGCAGTTCGTAGAAAATCACAAGGACGGTCCCTTCTTTCTCTACCTGGCTCTCACCATTCCTCACGCGAACAACGAAGCGAGGAAAGCGGGAATGGAAGTACCCGATTTGGGGCCCTACGCCGCGATGGACTGGCCTGAACCTCAAAAGGGGCATGCGGCTATGATCACCCGCATGGATCGCGATATCGGCAGTTTGCTAGATAAATTGAAGGAATTGGGGATCGATCAAAACACGATCGTCTTTTTTACTTCTGATAACGGACCGCACCGAGAGGGCGGAAACGATCCAGATTTTCACAATTCGAATGGTGAATTGCGCGGGATCAAGCGCTCTTTGTTTGAAGGTGGAATTCGTGTTCCGTTGATTGTCCGCTGGCCGGGGCACTTGACGCCGGGAACAGAGAATGACTGGATTGGCGGTTTTCAAGATGTGCTTCCGACTCTTGCGGAACTGGCCGGTGGTGAGGAAGGAATTACACAAGAGATCGATGGGATTTCTTTCGTTCCGGCCATGAAGCAGGAATCGAGTCAACCCGATCACGAACATCTTTATTGGGCCTTCTACGAGGGCGGGGGTGCTCAAGCGATGCGGGAGGGGAAATGGAAAGTAATCCAACAGCCTTTCCAGACTCCGGTGCGCCTTTATGATTTGTCGAAAGATCTTGGGGAGACCACGAATCTCGCCGATCAGTCTCCGGAGGTGGTTGAGCGATTGAAACAAAAAATGACCGCCGAGTATCAAGCATCGGACCGTTGGCAATTTCCAAAACCCAAGGGCTCACCGGCAAAGAACAGAGCCCGGGTCGGCGCGACCGATCGGAAGAGGAAATAATCATGCTGGGTTGCTCGAATCGAGCTTTGGCTTCTCTGCTGTTAGGCTGGCTTTTTGCGTTTCCAGTCATTGCTGAACAAGTTGTGAAGCCGAAATTTAATCGAGATATTCGTCCGCTACTCGCAGATCGATGCTTCAGTTGTCACGGTCCGGATGCCGAGGCGCGTGAAGCCGATTTGCGTCTGGATGATCGACAAGCCGCCATGGCTGCGGGCGTTTTCTCGCTGGACGTGGACGAGAGTGAATTGTGGCAACGGATCACGAGTGGGGACGATGATTATCGAATGCCACCAGCCGAGTCGAACAAGCCACGTTTACAAGCGGAGGAATTGACTCGCGTGAGAAGTTGGCTGCAAGCAGGTGCTGAATACGACGTTCATTGGTCATTGACACCGCCTCAACGCCCTGCACTTCCGACTGTTCAAGCGATTGATTGGTGTGCGAATTCGATCGATCGATTTGTCCTCGCTCGGCAAGAACAGAATCGTCTCGCTTCATCCGAAATGGCGGATCGTGTTACGTTGCTCCGTCGCCTCTATTTTGATCTGATCGGCCTGCCACCTGAGCCTGAAGTGGTTGCCACTTTTGTTGCCAATCAAGATCCGCAAGCCTACGAGCAGGTTGTCGAAAGGTTACTTGCCTCTCCGCGTTTTGGTGAGCGGATGGCAATCTATTGGCTTGATCTAGTCCGGTTTGCCAATTCGGTTGGCTACCACGGAGATCAAGAGCATGCGATTGATCCGTATCGCGATTATGTGATTGCTTCGTTTAACGAAAATCTCGCCTTTGATCAGTTTACAATCGAACAACTTGCCGGTGATCTACTGCCGAATCCGACCCAGGATCAACTGGTCGCGACCGGTTACAATCGTTTGCTGCAAACGAGCCACGAAGGGGGTGTTCAGCAAGCAGAGTATCTGGCGAAGTATGCAGCGGATCGAGTGCGGAATGTGTCGGCGGCTTGGATGGGTGCGACGCTGGGATGTGCTGAGTGTCACGATCATAAATTTGATCGATTTCCGCAGCGAGACTTCTATCGATTGGCTGCATTCTTTGCTGACGTCGATGACCTGCAAACATTTCGAGGATCCAATTCTACGCCCACGCAACGCTTGCCCGAATTGACCGTCCTATCACGCGTGGATCGTAAGCGTTCGAATCATCTGTTGCGACGAATTGAGCTTTTAAAGACCGCGGACGATGGGGCGGATGAACGGCTGGCCGAACTGCAAGAAACGCTGGAGCAATTGCAATCTCGTGGCACGCGAACGATGGTAACCAAGGCGATCGAACCTCGAGTCATTCGCGTTTTAGATCGCGGAGATTGGATGGATGATGCTGGAGAAGTAGTGGCTCCGGGAGTTCCCGTGGCGCTACCTGACCTGCCCCGTTTGGAACGGCGAGCGACGCGGCTTGACTTGGCACGGTGGTTAACCAGTATCAATCATCCGTTGACCGCTCGAGTATTTGTAAATCGAATTTGGAGCTTGTTATTTGGTGTTGGGATTTCGCGAGATCTGGAGGACTTGGGATCGCAGGGTGAATGGCCGACCCATCCAGATTTGCTGGATTGGCTTTCGACGGAGTTTGTCCAGAGTGGCTGGGATGTTAAGCATCTCGTCCGTCAGATCGTGCTCTCTAAGACTTATCGGCAAAGCTCGGTGCCGACAGTTGCGATGCTTGCACACGACCCTGATAATCGATTTTTTACGAGGGCTGAGCGTTTTCGCCTCTCGGCAGAACTGGTTCGAGACACACTCTTGTCAGTCAGTGACCTGTTAGTACTCGACGATCAACTAGCCTCCGCCAGGCCACTGCAGCCTATCGGTTATTATGCGCATTTGAATTTTCCCCCGCGCCGTTACGAGCCCGACCAGAACTCCAGTCAATATCGTCGCGGAGTCTATATGCACTGGCAGCGACAGTTTTTGCATCCGATGTTGAAGGCATTTGATGCGCCCTCTCGTGAAGAATGCACGCCACAACGTAGTCAAAGCAATACGCCGCAAGCAGCGTTGACGCTTTTGAATGACCCCTGTTTGGTGGAGGCCGCGGTTGGTTTTGCCGTCTGTGCCTTGAGGCAAAGAGATGTTGGCGATTCGGTGAGCGATCAACGTGAACTTCACCGAATCGCCTGGATGTGGCAAGAGGCTCTCTCTCGAAAGCCTCTTCCGGAGGAGACGAAAATTCTGAGGCGAGTGCTCGGGGAAAATCGGGATTATTATCAACAACATCCGGCAGCAGCAGCGGAACTGGTGCCGGCAGAGATTGAGCCGGTGCAGCAGATCGAAATAGCGGCCTGGACTGCGGTTGCTCGCACAATACTGAACCTTGGTGAGACACTGACAAGGAACTAAAGCTATGTCTCATGACAATCAAAAAGATATCCTTGCTCGACGGAGTTTCTTGACTCAGTCGTCATGGGGGCTCGGTGCCGTTGCCTTGGCTGAACTGCTCGGAGCTCAGGGAACGCAAGCCAGAGCTGGTGAAATGTCAGAAGGAGTGGTTAAGCCGCTGCATTTTCCTGCCCGCGCTAAGCGAGTGATTTTTCTCTGTATGGCGGGCGGTCCATCCCATTTAGAAACCTTTGACTACAAACCTGCGTTGGCCAAAATGGATGGTCAGCCGATGCCGTCATCCTTCACGCAGGGCCAACCGATCGCCCAGTTGCAGGGGCAACAGCTTAAATGTTTGGGCCCTCAATTTTCTTTTTCACGTGTCGGTCAGAGTGGTCAGGAAATTTCTGATGTGTTGCCTGGAATTCAGTCCATTGCAGATGATATCTGCATCATTCGATCCTTGCACACGACGCAGATCAATCATGATCCAGCCCACACTGTGATGAACACGGGAACTTCGGTTTCTGGGCGGCCGAGCATGGGCAGTTGGGTTTCCTACGGTCTAGGGACAGCAAATCGCGATTTGCCTTCGTTCGTTGTCTTGACCAGTATTGGGGGCCGTAATCCCCAGCCGATCGCGTCGCGGCAATGGCACAGTGGCTTCTTGCCTAGCCGATTTCAGGGTGTTGAGTTCTATGCGAATGGTGATCCGGTCCACTACATTCGATCGCCCGCGGGTGTCTCTGATCAGCAGCAACGTGGTATCGTGCAGGGAGTCTCCGAGTTGGATCGGATGCGCAATCAGTTGGTTCGTGACCCGGAGATTGCCACACGAATTCGACAGTATGAATTGGCTTTTCGCATGCAGGCCAGTGTGCCTGATTTAATGGATTTTTCCGATGAATCTGCCGACACGCTCAAGATGTATGGGACGGAAGGAGCGGACGGTAGTTATGCTTCGAACTGTTTACTCGCTCGCCGACTTGTCGAACGCGGTGTCCGCTTCGTTCAACTTTATCATCGAGGTTGGGATCATCATGGGGATCTTGTCCGCTACATGAAAACCTGCAGCGGGCTCTGCGATGGCCCAAGTGCTGCGTTAGTGCGAGATCTCAAACGTCGAGGGTTGTTGGAGGATACGTTGATTGTGTGGGGCGGTGAGTTTGGTCGTACACCCATGTTTCAGGGGAAAGGCGAGCAGCCTGGACGCGATCACCACATTCGTGCGTTTTCGATGTGGATGGCGGGGGGGGGAATCAAGGGAGGGATGACCTATGGCGCCACGGACGAACTGGGGTACCATGCGGCTGAAAATCGTGTGCATGTACATGATCTGCATGCGACGATGTTGCGATTGTTAGGAATCGATCACCTGCGACTCACCGTTCGCCATCAAGGACGCGATTTTCGTTTGACCGATGTCCACGGCGAGGTGATCAACCCAATCCTTGCCTGAAATCGAGCAAGAGGTCCGAGGATGTTAGATATCGATGTGGCGGCCTGTCGAGGTCGGCAGCAACGATTACTGAATGTGATGCATCAACACCAAGTCGACTTGGTAATCGTGACGATGATCGAGCACGTTCAGTATCTAGTGGGGCCGCGATTTGGTTGGATGTTTCAGCCGGCGGTTGCCCTGGCAGCGGATGGTCGGGTGACGTTGGTAGCCCCCGAACGCCGCCTGCCCGAAGTTCATGCGGCAGATGAGTTGATCGGTTACGAGGCTCAATGGCATTCGACGTTGCGAAATGACCAGCGTCACGAATCGACGCAGATCCTCCAGGATGTGCTCGAGATGTCCCGTGTACGACGTTTGGGATACGAGTTTAGCTGTTTTACCAGCTACTTTTCTTGGGAAGGGTTGGGTTTTGACATCGAGCCTTACCTTTGGCAGTTGAGACGACGAAAAGATCCCGATGAACTCGCTCGTCTTCGCATGGCCATTCGTGGCACCGACCGGATGTATCAAAAGGCCCGGGAGATGATCCGACCTGGCGTGAATGAAATTGATGTGTTCAACGAATTGCAGTCAGCCGCCGTACGCGAGTTCGGTGAGCCATTGACGGGAACAGGGAATGATTATCGATGTGGAGCGCGGGGGGGACCACCTCGTGATCGACCCGCGCAAGCGGGAGAACTTTATATTCTCGATCTTGGTCCGGCGTATCGCGGCTACTTTGCTGACAACGCGCGCACCATTGCTGTGACATCACCTACTGATTCACAATGCCAGGCCTTTGAATATTGCCAGCAGGTTTTGCAGCATGTTCAACAGGTTGTACGACCTGGCAAAAGCGCAAGAGAGCTGTTTCAGGAAGCGCAGGAGATCCTTGACGCGAGTCCAGTCGGTGCCTTTAACCATCATTTGGGCCACGGGATTGGCCTGTTTCCCCACGAGTCACCGCATCTAAATCCAAATTGGGATGACACCTTTGAAGAGGGAGATGTGTTTACGGCTGAGCCCGGTTTGTATGATCCTCAGCTTGAAGCAGGGATTCGCGTTGAGGACGATTATGTCGTGACCCAATCGGGTGTTGAAAAACTGAGTCACTGTCCACGTGAATTAAAGCTTTAGAATTCTCAGAATACGGAGACGAAAAGATGATCTCAGACGATGCGGTGGGTCTGCTTTTTTGAGGAAAATTCTACCAGGGGTTCGACCGCAGGCAGGGGATCGAATAGATTGAGTTTCACGCTGTCGAAGACATGTTTGGCATCGGAGGAGCAAATCCATGAATTCGCTGGATGGTCAACTGTTAATTGCGTCGCCGCATCTACCAGATCCAAATTTCTATCGGTCGGTTGTGTTGATCGTTGAACATGAATCGGATGGTGCGTTGGGGCTTGTCCTCAACCGAGTTGGAACGAGTCGTTTAGAGGACGTTTGGCAGTCTGCTTGTGATTCAAAATGTGTGATGCGAGACCAATTGCGAGTCGGAGGGCCTGTCGAGGGACCCTTAATGGTCTTGCACGTGGAGTCAGACTTGGAAGGATACGAAGTGGTGCCTGGCGTTTTCTTTTCCACGGAACGGGATGTTTTAGAAGCGTTGGTGGCCCGTGATGATTCGATCTGCAGGATCTTTAGTGGTTACTCGGGTTGGGGCAGCGGGCAGTTAGATCAAGAGATGCGAGTGGGAGGATGGCTGACAATGAAAGCTGACGCTCGTCACATCTTTGAAATCGAAGAAGAGACGCTCTGGGACACCGTGACGAGCTCGATCGGTGAAGAGATCACGCGATCTGCTCTCGGTCTCAAACACATCCCGTCTGATCCAACCTGCAATTAGGTTTCTCTGGGCGTCCAGATACATCCTGCCCAGGACCAGCCAACACCAAATCCAATCAGGATGTTGTGCTGTTGGGATCGGATTCTGTTTTGGCGACGCAAGTCAGAGATTAAAATGGGCAGTGTCGAGCTAACCGTGTTTCCGCAATTCTCCAGGCAGATTGGCATCTGCTGATCATCGAGTTGAAGTCGCTGCTGAAGCTGCTGCAGCATCTTTAGCGTAGCCTGATGCAGCAAATAAAGTTCGACTTCGTCTCGGGATAGCTGCGCACTTGCCAGGATATCGGTGATCACCTGCGGAACGGCTCCGATCGTGAAATTCATCAGGCTCGGGCCGTCCATATACAACGCACTGTCCCATCGTTTGCGATGACGCGGGCGGTGCGCGTCTTCGGGAGGACGTGCGCCCCCTTCAGTCACCAGCAAAGTGTCAGCTCCCGATCCGTCCGTTCCAAATTGAAAGCCGGTGAGCGTTGGTTCGTCGCAAGCCTCAATCAGGGTGGCTGCGGCCGCGTCGCTGAAAATTGTGCGTAGACTGCGATCGTTTCGAACGATGTATTTGGAATAGGTTTCCGCGGTGATCAGCAGAACGCGTTTCACAGCGCCGGTTCGAATCAGACCGTCAGCGATTGCCGTGCCGTAAACAAATCCGGAGCAGCCGAGATTGAAATCCATCGCGCCTGTCTGCTTCGGGAGGCCAAGTCGCTCTTGCATCAAACAGGCGGTCGTTGGCAGCGGGTAGTCGGGAGTTTGGGTGCAAAGCAGCAAAAAGTCGATCGAACTCGGATCGATGTTTTGCTCTTCCATGAGCTTTTGGGCGGCTTTGACACCCAAGTCGGACGCACATTCGTCGTCAGCAGCGATGTATCGTTGAGCAATTCCCGTTTTCGTATAGATTAAGTCCAAATTCCATTCGGGAAACTCACTTGCCAGCTGTTCATTCGTTTCTACCCGCGAGGGGAAATGGACAGCGATTGGGCCGATTGAAGCGTATTGCACGTCAGATAATGCCGCTAAGTTAAAACACGATATCTATGATGCGGCAAATCGACTTCGCTGATCGAAAACAGGCCGCACGTTGATCCGTCATTGGAAGCGAAAGGCCCTATTGTAGCTAATTTTGAATAGACCGATACGCTAATCGACGTCCACAAGCATCTCTTGACCCGGATCCGGGCGCGTCGATACACTTCGCCCGCGAGGTAATCCCATAGCATGATAGGGCGGAATCTGCCGATATCGGCCCGAGCGTTCCTACCTGTCTGTTTCGAGCTTCCATTGGTGGCGATTTGGAAAGACACGCAGCTTTTGTCGATATTCATTGCCATTTGCTTCCTGAGCTAGATGATGGCGCTGATAATTGGAGTGAAGCCCTGCAGATGGCGCGGATCGCCGTTGACGATGGGATCACTCATTCAATTCTCACACCTCATCAACTGGGCGGCTATCGTCAGAATACGGCCGCTCGTATTCGGCAGCAGGCAAGTGAGTTTCGGAGACGCTTGCAAGAGGCTCAGATTGAGCTGGATCTTGCCGTGGGTGGTGATGTGCGCATCGAACCTGATATCGCCGAACGTCTCGATGATGATTGTGTATTGACGCTAGCCGATCGAAAACAGTACGTGCTGCTCGAGTTACCGCACGAGTTGTATTTTCCGCTCGAACCTCTGCTTGCACGTCTTCAACGTCAAGGGCTGACCGGAGTTCTGTCGCATCCCGAACGAAATCAAGGGATTGTGGCGAATCCGACTGTTGTATCCGGACTCGTCGATGCTGGTTGCCTGATGCAATTGACCGCTGGAAGTGTGACGGGAGCTTTTGGGCCGCAGGCGGCACATCTTTCTGAATCGATGTTGCGCGATGGCCTTATTCACTTGGTTGCCACGGATGCACACGGGGTCAACGCGCGACGTCCGAAAATGAGCCGTGCCTATGACAAGATTGTTTCGCTGATCGGTGAGGAATCTGCCGCCCAACTGTGCTGCATTAATCCTCGTCGGATCTTTGACGGGGAGGTTGTGCAGGCTGGCCGACAACCCAAAAATCGTTCTCGTCGACGTTGGTTTGGACTGGCTCGTTCCACCTGATTGCCTGTATGTGATTGGTCAATGACGACCACTTCGAAAATGACCGCCTAGGAATGCCATGTGCTTTGCCAAACGGATTCGTAACTGCCCTGGCCAAGTGCTCAATCCTGGTCGCCTGACGATTGTTCTCCTTCTGAGAACCACGACGTTGCTCGTTCTGCTAGCAGTCTCGTGCCCTGTTACAGCTCAATCACATTGGCCCGATCGACAACGAGTCGGGCCAATGTTGTATCACGCAAATTTTTCGCTGGAGCCCTATCAGCAGCTCCTGCAAGAGATTTCCGTTCTCCAAGCTGAGATCCCTCGTCGCTTACGCCTGCAGCCGGCACGAGATGAAGTCTATCTCTATCTCTTCTCAGATGAAAAGATTTACGAAAAATATATGGGCCACCATTTCCCTGGAGTTCCTGGTCGTCGTGCGTTGTTTATCAAGGAACGTGGCCCCGGAATGGTTTTTGCCTATCGGAGTGAAGAATTTGCGGTCGACGTGCGGCACGAGTCAACCCACGCGATCTTGCATTCCTTCTTGCCGATGGTGCCGCTCTGGCTCGATGAAGGCTTGGCTGAATACTTCGAGGTTCCAGCGGACGATCGTTTGGAGCGGAACCCGCACGCCCGAAGTGTACGTTGGCGGATGCGACTGAAACAAGTGCCTGATCTGCGGCGGCTCGAGCAGCTTAGTGAGCTCTCGGAAATGAAAAGAGACGACTATCGAGACGCCTGGGCTTGGGTACACTTCATGCTCCATGGACCTGATGCGGTGCGAACCGAGTTGAGAAGCTATCTGCTGGATATCCAAAATCATGTTCCACCCGGCCGTTTATCTGATCGGCTCGGTCGCAAGCTCCCTCACCTGAATCAACGTTTCGTTGAGCACTTTCAATGATGTCATGCCAAGTCGATAGCGTTTCCTGCCCGGGAGATTGATCTGGACATCGAGTGAAACTTTCGATAACAGAAAGTGCATAGAGTAACTGGCTGTCAAAAAGCAAAAGTTGCATTTCGCTTTATTATTCCTGTCTGACGAAATTCCTGTCTGACGAACGGAATTAAAGCGGGTTTATTAAGCAGGCAGGAATTCGTCATGGGGCGAAATGCGCATCGAATCGTCGTCTTCGAATTGGAAGAAACGCTCGGCCTGAGCAGCGATTTCCAAGAGAATGGTTTCACGGCCGTTGATCGGTTGGCCCAAGAACGCCTCGGGCTTCTCGGCTTTCAAGATCATTGCTGGGAGCTTGCGACGGTGGGGCAAATTGTTCCCTTCTTTCACTCCCTTTTGTCGCGGTTTGTCAGCGAGCCTTCGGAGGCGTTGGTTGCCGAGTTTGCGACCTGTTTCATTCGTTCTCAGCCTGCCGCTCTCCTGCCGTCGGAAACGGTTCGTGCGTTGGAAGAGTTACGGCAGGTGGTCGTGCTGACAATGCTGGCAGACGGGCCGTTTGTCGAACAGAAGGCCAAGTGTTTGAGTTTGCGGCTGGAGAGCTTGGTCGACCGCATTGTTTTTCCAGATTATTGGGGGTGCGGGTTCCGACTGCCCCATCCGCGAGCAATGATGAGTATTCAAAACTGCTCGGGCATTGGTCCGGAACGATGCACATTTCTGGCGGCCCGACGAAATCAGACATTTTGGCTGGCCCGACGACTGGGATGGAAGACAATCTGCCTCGCGGAAACTGACACGCTCGCCGCTTCGGATTGGGGTGACGTGCCGATTGCCTCGTTGTCGGCCCTTTCGAGGTCGATGCGGGATAAGCCGAAGGCAGCTTGATCGCCCATCGGCGCCGAGGCAAAGCAGGCAAACTAAGGCAGGCACCTCGCTTCTTCTCGATTTGCGGCTTTTTTTTTGCCGACATAGATCTACGGACGTGTCGGTCATCAAATGCAAAGGAAACGCGCCGTGTCGGCTAGGAATATTTTCGATTCGATTTATTTAACTTGGTTTTCACAGCCCAAGTGCGATCGTGCGTTATTCCGGGTCGTGAAAAAACAGCGAATCTCAAAGCTGGTCGAGATTGGGCTCCGCGATGTCGAACGATCGCAACGACTGATCAGGATGGCACAAATCGCGTCAAATGGCGAATACGAGGTGCGTTACACCGGAATCGACCTCTTCGAGGCCCGTGAAGCCGATGAAGCAGTCATGACGTTGAAGGGGACGCATCAATCGTTGGCGCAAATGGGTGCTAGCGTTCGTCTGATTCCAGGCGAACCGACCGGTGCGCTCTCCCGCTATGCGAATCATTTGGGCGGGACGCAATTGTTGATCATTTCCCATCGTATGAGTCGGAGTCTTGAAGCCGCCTGGTACTACGTCCCGCGCATGCTGACTGAGAAAGCTTCTCTTTTCATTCAATCCTCGCCGGATTCTGCGAACCAAAACAGCTATCGGCCTGTCTTGCCGGATGAAATTCAACGTTTAGCCGACACCGCGGGTCGCGGCGAACGAAAGGCAGCCTAGCTATCTTGGTGGATTTTGGGCGTCTCCTGCGGTCCCACCATCAGTGGATGGCGGGGCAGTGGCTTACTGGCGATTGCTGCTTTGGAAAAAAACAGCAATCGACAAAGGTGATCGACTCATTCAAATAGGATGAACCTTCCCGTGTTGGTAGTCGTAGGGAGCGGATTGACTGCCCAGGCGAGGTTGATTGAATGGATGATCCAAACAGAGTCTCGTTCACGTACGACGAACACGACGAACACGACGTCACGATCGATTCGCCTGGACGATATGAAAGTGAAGCGTTGGATCGTCGTGTGGCTCTCATTGACGGTTCGGGGCCTGCAATTTCTGGCGAGATTCAACATCAACGGCAGTGCCGTCTGCGTCTAGCCGCTTTCGTGATGTTTTTTGAGTTTGGAATTTTTCTCGCCCGAAATCTCCTTTGGCCAGGCAGTCAAAACAGCTCCCTCTCTTTTGGGGTTTTCCACGGTCTTGTGACGGTGATGTTAGGTGCCCTTGGTTTGACCTTGTGTCGCTCTTGCTCCGTGTCGATGGTCAGCTTGAGGGTAAAAGAGATTTTGATTTTTGGGTTACCGGCCATATTTTTATTCTGTTTGCAATACGCTGAGATGACCGCATCTGCCCGACAGGGGTTCCTGCCATCGGTTGTCAGTAGCTGGCTGCTTCTGATGTTTACCTACGCATTTCTTGTCCCGAATCGTTGGAGGATTGCGTCGTGTGTGTTGGGTGTCATGGTCGTTGCCCCGAGTGGTCTTATTGTCTGGTTGTTGGCAACCGATCCATTCTGTCAACAGGCTCAAAACGGAGGCTCGACTTACGTCACGAACCAACTCTTTTCTCTTCTGTTGGGTGCGGTGATTGCTGTGGTGGGCGTACGAACACTCCGACTGCTACGGTACGAAGCATTCGAGGCTCGACAGCTGGGGCAATACCATTTGAGAAGACTTATTGGGCGAGGCGGAATGGGAGACGTTTATCTGGCAGAGCACCAGCTAATGCGTCGACCCTGTGCAGTCAAGGTGATTCAATCGGACCGGGCTGGCGATCCTCGTTCGCTGGCTCGTTTCGAGCGTGAAGTGCAGGCGATCTCGAAGCTGTCGCATTGCAACAGCGTTGACATCTACGATTACGGGCGGACTAACGACGGGACGTTTTATTATGTCATGGAATACTTGCCAGGCATGAGTTTACAGCATTTGGTAGAAAAGCATGGGCCCTTGCCCGCCTCGCGTGCGATTCATCTGTTGGTGCAAACTTGCGATGCGCTCGCCGAAGCTCATGGGCAGGCATTGATTCACCGAGACCTTAAACCGGCCAACATTTTTGCCGCCGAACGTGGCGGGGTTTACGACGTGGCGAAATTACTCGATTTTGGACTCGCCAAGCCATTAATCAGCAATTCATCGGCCGAATTGTCTGCCGATGGGCTGATCTCGGGTTCGCCGCGGTTCATGGCGCCAGAACAGGGGTTGGGAGCCGACGAAGTGGATGCTCGAAGTGACATTTATTCGTTGGGTGCTGTCGGCTACTACTTGGTGACCGGTCGTCCACCCTTTGAGGGTGACAAACCATTAAAGGTGATTTTCGCTCATGCGAATCAGCCGGTGACACCCCCTTCTGCGTTGCAGAAAGGAATCCCAGATGACCTGGAAGCTGTTCTCTTACGTTGTTTAGCTAAAGACCCGGCAGATCGTTTCCAATCGGTCGACGAATTGGCGCAAGCTCTTGGTTTCTGTCAGGATGCCGGACAATGGACACGACGAGACGCTTCTGTTTGGTGGTTAGAAAGCGAGCGGGCTGTTTAGAGGCGATCCACGGCGTTAGCCACTTGAAACATCCGTGCCGGCCTTGTCCCGCAGAGGGCTTTGGGCGAAGCTCGGAAGGGAAGCTCGATTGAATCAATTATCTCGTGTTCGAGCGTTTTTTCTTCGCGGTGCGTCGTTGGGCAGAATGAGGGTTGAAAACGACCGCCAGTCTCGCAGAGCTGGCATTAGTCGATATAATGACGGATTCCATTTGGTAGAAAAGAACGCCATGCTACAACGGGGCGGAAAGTCACCGGTCAATTGGGCCGGATCTTACAGTCACCGATTGACGTTCGTTGGTCTAAACAAGAAGGGATCTAGTTGGCGATGAGTACGGCGCCTCGCACGATGTTCCAAAAGGTTTGGGATAAGCATGTTGTTCATGCGGAACAAGGTCAGCAAACGATTCTCTATGTCGATTTACAACTCGTGCATGAAGTGACGAGTCCCCAGGCATTTGAGGGACTCCGCACGGCCGGTCGAAAAGTTCGTCGGCCCGAATGCACTGTTGCTACCCCCGACCACAACATTCCAACTTCGGACCGGCATTTGCCGATTGCGGATCCCATTTCGCGACAACAAGTGGATACATTGCGAGCAAATTGCCGTGAATTCGGCATTAAGCTCTACGACTTAAACGATAACAAGCAAGGCATTGTTCACATCATCGGGCCCGAGTTGGGCCTGACACAACCGGGGATGACGATTGTTTGTGGCGATAGTCATACCGCCACGCACGGTGCGTTTGGCGCGCTGGCTTTTGGGATCGGCACGAGCGAAGTCGAGCATGTTTTGGCGACGCAAACACTTTTGCAATCAACTCCGAAGACATTTGAGTTGCGAGTTGATGGCGAGTTGGGAGCCGGTGTGACTGCCAAGGATCTGATTTTGTATCTGATTGGGCAGATCTCGACGTCCGGAGGCACCGGTTACGTGCTGGAGTACACCGGTTCAGCGATTCAGTCGCTGAGCATGGAGGAACGCATGACCGTCTGTAATATGTCGATCGAAGCAGGTGCTCGAGCTGGAATGATCGCACCCGATGACACGACTTATGAATACCTTGAGGGGCGTGAGTTCGTACCGAAGGGAGTGGATTTTGAACGGGCAGTCGCTGAGTGGCGAGATTTACCATCCGATCAAGGGGCAGTCTATGACCGGAGTCAGGCATATGCGGCGGAGGATATCGCCCCGCAAGTGACGTGGGGGACGAATCCGGGGCAAGTGATTCCGGTCGTTGATCCCATTCCTGATCCCAGTTTGCACAGCGAGGAAATTGAACAAAAAACTGCTCAAAGGGCTTTAGACTACATGGGAATACAGGCAGGAAAACCGATGACGGAACTCGGGGTTGACCGGGTCTTCATTGGGTCCTGCACGAACGCTCGCATCGAAGATCTGCGGGCGGCGGCAGCGGTCGTGCGGGGGCATCGTGTATCCGGAAAGGTCGATGCAATGGTGGTGCCCGGTAGCGGCCAGGTGAAGAGACAGGCTGAGGAAGAGGGGCTCGACAAAGTCTTTACCGCGGCCGGTTTCGATTGGCGGGACGCCGGTTGTAGCATGTGCCTCGCGATGAATCCTGACAAATTGATAGCCGGCGAACGTTGCGCCTCGACGAGCAACCGGAATTTTGAAGGTCGACAAGGAAAAGGCGGACGCACCCACCTCTGCTCACCTGCGATGGCCGCCGCCGCCGCAGTGAGCGGCCATTTTGTCGATGTGAGAGAGTGGGAATTCAAATAATGGCAAATAAGATCGATAAGTGATTGAAGGTGATTTCATGGAACCGTTCATAATGCATAAGGGACGTGTCGCTACGATGGACCGGGCGAACGTCGATACGGATCAGATTATCCCGAAACAGTTTCTCAAACGGATCGAGAGAACTGGGTTTGGACAGTTTTTGTTTTGGGATTGGCGATTTGACGATGATGGCCAGGAAAATCCTGAGTTCGAACTGAATCGCAAAGAATTTTCGGGTGCGAGTATTCTTGTCGCTCGGAGAAATTTCGGCTCCGGATCCAGTCGTGAGCATGCTGTGTGGGCACTGGAAGATTATGGGTTTCGCGTCGTGCTTGCGCCCAGCTTTGCTGACATCTTCTTCAATAACTGTTTCAAAAACGGTGTGCTACCTGTGGTGTTAGATGAAGATGTCATTAGTGACATCTTTGATCGTGTTGCAGCCAAGGAAGACTACCATCTCACCGTCAGTCTCGAGAATCTTCAAGTGGTCGATTCCGATGGAATGTGCGTTGATTTTGAAGTCGACAACGCCCGACGACAACGTATGTTGGAGGGGTTGGATGACATTGCGATGACGCTCCAAAGCGAAAAACTTATCACCCAGTACGAAGCTGATCACGGTATCGCTTAGTCGGTTCAACTTGGTATTACGATTCGACCCGGGAAATGCAACTATGGTCCAGATGCGAATATGTTTGTTCTGGTGCGTTGTTGCGGTGCTTCGACCGTCGTTCGCCGAAGAATTGAAGCCCGAGATCCTTTTCGAGGGACTCGATCAGCCCTGTGGGGTTGCTGTTCAGTCGCAAACTGACCACGTGTTTGTTGCGGAAAGTGGCAAAGGTCGTGTGGTTCGGTTTGTCGACGGCAAGCTGGAGGAGGTTGTCGTCGGCTTTCCCTTGCGAGAACTTGAAAATGGATTTCGGTTCAAAGCAGGCCCCATCGGACTCACGTTTTTGGACAGCAAGACCTTGTTGATCGGCGGTGCGGGGCAGCCACCCGGACAGGATGTGATCTACGTGGCATCCGTTCCGCAAACGGGCGAACCAGCGCTCAACGCTACCGACTTGCTCAAGCTAAAGCCCGCTGCTGATGCGAAGTCAAATCTCCCATTGGGTGAGTTTTACGGTATTGTGGCGACGGAGTCAGCCATTTTTGCAACCGGTACCGGAGCACAGAAGCGTGGTGGCTTGGTGAAAGTAGCGATTCGTGAACAGCAGAATCCCACCGATCCCAAGTCGTATGGCCCTCTGAACTATTTCCCTCTGGCGAATCAAGCCGGGGCGAAGGGCCGGCCTGCTGGTATCGTTATCAGCCCGCGGAATGCAGTCGTAGTTGGTCTGATGGGGCAGTTGGGGCAAGAGGCGGACAGTCGGCTCAGTTTCTTTCGACCTACCAACGGAGAACGGTTGTTGAGCGTGGAGACGGGACTGCGGGATATCGTCGCCTTGTCCTACGGCGCCTTGTTGCCGCCCAGCAATAAGGCTCAACTTTATGCATTAGATCTAGCCTGGGAACAGCCGACCGAAGGAGGCTTATTTCGTCTCGATGCGGCAATGGTCGACGGCAAGCCGAGTGTCCGACCAGTCAAACTGGCCTCGTTGCAGTATCCAACGGCAATAACGCTGGCAGGAAATGGATCCACTTACGTGACGATCCTCGGAGCTGTGCCGGAGAATGACCTCCCTCAAGGGAAACTACTAACCTTTGCTCCAGGTCTTTGATGTATTCGATACAACCTGAAAATACTGAATAAAACGCGACCTGTCTGACAGCCTTCTTTTTTTGTGTTAGCGTAAGTATGTCAGAGCCCTCATTTTATTAATCAAAATCCCCTCCTTCAATTGTTGTCATGACTGACGAATCACAGCCATCTAAAAAAACAGACGATCAACCGTCGGAAGCCTCCGACACTCAAGATGCATCTCGCCCACGCGGTCCACGTGTGTTTGGGAAATTCGCGTTTTGGATCGTCGCCGTGCCCTTTATCTTCTATTTGTTCGGTTCGATGATGGGCGGCTACGTTGAAAACCTTCGTGAAAGTAAGATTCGAGGAACACTTGATGATTTGCATCATGAAGGAAGTGACTTTCCGACGGAAGAAATACCGCTCGCTGAACTCGAGAAAAATATTGATCCCGATGGGAAATTCCTTGGTGTGCTGCCGCTCAATAAGAACGCCTACCCCTACACCTACATAGCGACGATCGCCGGGACGACGTTGTTGATGTTGATTTTTGGTTGGGGCTATTTTCGAGCACCTTTTCGCATTAGCTTTCTCTCATTCGTGGTTGGAGTTGTAGGGGTTGTTGTTTGGATAGCCCTTGCAGAACTTGACAGGAATTTTCTTCATTTAAGCGATTGGATGTTCGGATTAATTCCCCCGCGGGAAGCTTTTGAACCCCTCAAGGAGTTGAAGGGTGATCCCACTTGGATGTGGCAGTTCATTGCGATTCGTTTTTTCGGACTCGTACTCGTCGTGCCGATTACCGAGGAGTTTTTCGTCCGAGGTTTCTTGATGCGGTATGTGGAAGATCCCGACTGGGACGAACTGCCGCTGGGGCAAACCCAAAAACCGTGGATCTGGGCCGTTCCCACCCTGTACGGCGTTTTTGCTCATATGACCGAACCCCTTTCCGCACTAGTTTGGTTCTCGATGGTGACCTGGCTCTACAAACGCACAGGCAGCATTTGGGACTGTGTGATCGCTCATTCGATTACGAATCTCTTGCTGGGGATCTATATCTTCAAGTTTGAAGCTTGGTATCTCTGGTAGATCATTGATTTCCTCGACCAAGACGCGGTCTCTAGCTTAACCCTTTGGTGCGTCGGCAGCTGTTTGGCTGCCGGTGGGGCGACAAACAAGCTGTTTTGTCACTTTTTCTTAAGTGTCCAGGTGGTAGACTTTCGTCAGGGTATTTACGTACACAATGGGATCGACGCGCCCTGACGCATTGATTGCTACTCGAGACTGGGATTATTTTCAGTCCGAGATACCCTCCTGCCCCACCCGATTCCGCCCGGAAATGAGAGAAACAGTTGATGAACGCCCTGAAGTCTATCTTGTCTTTCGTGCTGCTTGGTTTACTCGGTGTGACTGCCTTTGCGGAAGAAAAAGAGCGAATTTGTCGTTTTCACGATCACAGCTCTGCCTTCGCGATTGATCTGCACAAGGGAGGTTTGCAGTACGCCCCAGATCGCCAAGTTGACATTAAGCACATCAAGCTGGATGTGGTTCCTGATTTTCAGCAACAGACGGTATCCGGCACCACCACGCTGCGATTCATGCCAATTTCAAAGCCTTTGGAAGAACTAAAGCTGAATGCTTATGACCTGACGATCGGGGAAGTTCGTTCCGAAGATGCAGTTGCTGAAACAACGAATACGGGGCGGCATTTGCTCATTCGTTTTGCCAATCCAATTCCAGTTGGCAAGGAAGCGATTGTGCATATCGATCACTCGGCAGAACCGACTCGTGGGCTGTACTTTCGTACGCCCGAAATGGGCTACCCTGAGACAGACACACATGTGTGGACTCAGGGTGAGGCTCATGAGGCTCAATTCTGGTTTCCCTGTTTTGACTATCCTAATGAACGTTCTTCAACGGAAGTGATTTGTCATGTTCCGACTGACATGACGGTTCTTTCGAATGGGCGTCGCATTTCCGAATCGATTGATGAGTCGGGCTTGAAACGAGTGCATTGGCTGCAGGAAAAACCGCACGTCAATTATCTCATCTGTCTCGTTGCGGGGCATTTGAAAAAATTGGAGAAGCAGCATCGGGGTATACCGCTTGGGTTCTATGTCCAGCCAAGTCTCTTTGAACACGCAGTAAATTCGTTTCGTGATACGGCTGGGATCATGAAGTTTTTCGAGAGTGAGATCGGCGTGCCCTTTCCTTGGGAGAAATACGATCAGGTGACGATTCTTGATTTCGTCGCGGGGGGTATGGAAAATACCACCTTAACGACATTGACGCATCGCACTATTTTCAGCGAGGCGACAGAGAATATCCGACAGTCGCGACGCCTTGACGCTCATGAATTAGCTCATCAATGGTTCGGTGATTTGTTGACTTGTAAGGATTGGAGTCAACTTTGGCTTAACGAAGGCTTTGCTACTTATTACACCCATCTCTATGAGGGCCATAAATATGGCCACGATGCGATGCTTTACGGGTTGTATAACGATGCAAAAGGGAGTGTATTGCCACGCAGTAAGGATAAACGCCCGATCGTCTTTAAGGGTTACAAGAATGCGCAAGAGCAATTCGACTTTCGTGCTTATCCAAAAGGCAGTTGGGTTCTGCACATGCTTCGCTCGCAGTTGGGTCCGGATCTCTACCGGCAATGCATTCGTGATTACATTTCCCGCAATGAATTGCAGAGTGTCGTTTCCGATGACCTTCGGAAAAGCTTTGAACGTCTGTCGGGACGAACCTTTGATCGCTTCTTCGACCAATGGGTGTATCATGCAGGCAGTCCAAATCTGAAAATCAGCTATCGTTGGTTGTCCGGTGATCGTCTTGCGAAAGTTACCGTCGAACAGACCCAAGCTGTGGACGACCATTTCTTGTTATTTGAATTCCCAACTTCGTTGCGCTTTGTTGTGGGTGACGAGGTGATTGATTTTCCTATTCAGGTAAGCCAAAAGAAGGAAGACTTTTTCGTGCCGTTGCCGGGACAGCCATCGATCGTTCGCTTTGATCCCGAATACAGTGTTTTAGCTTCCGTGGACTTTAAAAAGTCCGACGATCAGTTGATGGCTCAATTGAAAAATAGAGCTGACATGATGGGACGATTGTTGGCGGTGGAAGCTTTGGGGGCTCGCAAAACTCAGAAATCTGTGGAAGAGTTGCAAACAACATTGAATCAGGATGGTTTCTTTGGAGTGCGAATTGCAGCGGCCGTGGCGCTTGGGAAGATTCACGATGACCGTGCCTATCAAGCCTTGAAGAAATCCATCGACCAGCCGGATGCTCGTGTTCGCTTGAAAGTGGTTGAACAGCTTGGCAAGTTCTATCGATCCGAGACTTTGGAACTGCTTCAGGAACTGCTCGAGCAGGAGCAGAATCCGGCCATTCAAGTTGCCGCCATTAGATCACTTGGACGTTACAGTACCGATGAATCCCGGCAATTGCTCATCGAAAATCTGAAATCGAAATCTTTTCGAGACGAATTGATGGGAGCAGCGATTTCAGCGATCGAGATGCAGCGAGATCCGAAGCACCGTTTTGCCTTGATTGAATTGATCCAATCGCGTGGTGATGAGTTGCAAACTCGCGTACTGACCGCCGCCTTACAGGCACTCGCGAAGACAAGCCAAAACGAAGAGGATCGAAGCACTGAGCTTGAGTTGATTAAGCCCTTTGTCGTTCATCCGAAGGAGAAGGTGAGGATCGGCGCGATCCGAGCACTTGGGCATTTGCGAGATCCGAGGGCACAAACTGTTTTGGAAACAATGGTTGTCAAAGATGGGCCTTCCAGTCGAGTGACGTCCGCTGCCGAGTCGGCACTCAAACAGTTGCAAGAGACCAAGCCTTCGGCACCTTCGGAAGTGGTTGAATTGCGGAAACAGTTAACCGAAATGAAAAAGAAGTCGGAAGAACTGCGGACTGAATTCGATGAATTTAAGTCGAAGCTTGAGAGTCGGGATGCGGCTGTCAACGCTGAGAAAGCAAACGCTGAGAAAGCAAACGCTGAGAAAGCAAACGCTGAGAAAGCAAACGCTGAGAAAGCAAACGCTGAGAAAGCAAACGCTGAGAAAGCAAACGCTGAGAAAGAACAGGGGTCGCAGCAAGCTGATCCTGCGGATGCCGAATGAGGCGTGCTTCGGAGTGAGGTTAAGTCAGGGGGAATCTGGATTCCTGCCCCACGTGTGCCCCTGTACAAAACGTACTGGCCTGCAAGCCTGGGAGTTGGCCGGAAATGGATGACTACGAACATTCGCAGCCTGGGGTGGTAATTCGCGGTGCGCTGGCGGCGGCGATGTTGTTCATTGGGCTTCAGGGCTGGCTGCTTGCCCCGGCGGACAATGCCCGCTGGATTCACGCCGGAGCTTCAGTTTTCTTGTTGATGTCCCTTGCCACCTTTCATTCTTTGACGGTGCGAGTGACGAACGAACAGATTGGTCTCAGGTTTGGTGTTGGATTGATTCGGAAAACATTCCAGATAGATCAAGTTCGGACAGCGCGAGTGGTTTGCAATCCATGGTATTTGGGCTGGGGGATTCGGCGGTTTTCGGGCGGATGGCTTTACAATGTTTCGGGGTTCGGGGCGGTTGAAATTGAGCTTCGAGACCATCGAATTGCACGGATTGGTACCGATGAGCCTCAGCGGTTACTGGAGGCAATAGAAGCCAGGATTTCGCGCGAGTGAAATTCTATTGCGGTGCCCCGATTTCCGAAACTTGAAACGCGTTCGTCTTGTGTACCCCGCTTGAACCCTTTTGCACCTTCGCCCTTTCAGTCAAAGCGGTGCTCTCACTCGTTTGCAAAGGCAATTTGCGCCTCCGCGGTATTAGGGTCCCGCTGTTAGGTGCCATTTGCGTGGTCATATTGTCACTCTTGCTGATCTTCCAGCTCGCGCCTCGGCCGACGCTTCCCTTGGAAGATGCAACTCAGGCTCCATTTGCCGGAGTTGTGAACGTCTGTCGTGTCACGCTCTAAAAGTGCACGAGAAAATTGAGTTAATATTCGGAACCGAGCAGGCTGTAGTAGCGAAGATCGAAATGACCGGCGGCAGGAATTCGATTCTGAAAATTCCAGTCTGTAAACCAGTCGAACAGCGGCCAGAACTCGGCACTGTTGCGGAGGGTTCCATAGTTTTGCCGCCAGCTTTCCCATTGTTTGTCACTCGCGACAGCATGCAGGTCGCTGAGCAGGTCCGAGGCGCTGCCGACCGGGATTCTCACTAGTAGGTTGGGGAAATCGCCAACCAGTCCATGGTAGATACTGAGCGTATCGAGTTCTGGTTGACGGGCTCCATTTTCGTCAAAGACAACATCGTTGAATGCGTAGGATCGGTTTGCAATCAACGTGTAGACTTCCGAATGGTCCGGGAAATCGAGCCGCAAGAAGGTCACACTGGGGAGATACTGCGTAAAGTTTTGATGAGTTTTCATCGTCAGCCGATTTGCAGCGGCCACCCAGTCCGAAGTCGTTTTCAGGGGTTCCTTAAGAGAAATATCGGTTTTGCGGACTGCGTTGATCAGGTCAGGCGGACCGCTCACTTTTTCGGTGAGGTGTCGTTGCAGCTGGGTTAGCGCCCCCGACAGCGGATCGCGGGCATCAACGGCGACTGCCGTTTTCGCCGCCTCTCCCGGAAACGGCATGGTGAATAATAATTCTTGTCCCAGGCCCTTGGTCCATTTGAGGCGATATGCTTTGCGGTCTTTCTCTGGTAAAAGACGGAGAAAATTATCTTCAAATTCCTGCCGGAGGTATCCCATAAATTCCCAGGTTGCAAGTTTTTCTTCTACACTACCCCAGTAGGTGTAGTCCGCCACGAGCGAGTAGTACAGACGCTCAAACCCGCTGTAATCCATCAACCAGAAGGTAGCCGGCGTTCCTCCTTTACGGCCGTGCATGACCGTTGCGTTGGTTTCGTTACGCAGAATGGTTAGCCATGCATTCTTGTTTGTCTTTTCCCCGTCCCAGATATCCGAAATGGAGTAGCCCTTGGGTTTATAGCTGTCAAGGGTTTTTGCGTACGCGTTTTCGTAGGCGGCGTCTTTCCAAATCTCGTAGCTCATAAAGTCGTTCCATGATTTGAGCCCTAGTTCTGGAAACTTGACGGACGGATCAGAATCGGGGTCCACAAAAAAGACCCAAAAGTAGTCCTTGATTGCATAGGTCGCAATGTTTCCAACACAGACTGGCCCACGGATCATTCCGCTGGCGATCAGCTTGGAGTTTTCGAGTAAGAACAAAGACCGGCTGCGAGTCGGAATGGCCTCGAAGACGAGAAACGGATTATGAGAACTGTATCCTGGGTTGGTATTTTTATTGTCAGGCCACGCAGTTTTGTAAAAGAGTTCGTCGAGACGTGCCCGCGCTTGGTCGTTTAACGACCACACAAAAAATGATTTTTGTACACATGAGGATGTGACTTTTTGAAGCCGATAGTAGAACTTATCGACACCATCAAGGTAGGGTGAATCAAACGGGCGAGCCGTAATGATTTCCTGAATGGGCGACTGATTCGAATCAGACTGGCCGTTGAAATTGTTGGGGGGGACGGGGGGAGTGACGGAACGTACAAGTCGGTAAAATTCGCCGGGCGCCTCTGCAAACGTCAAGGTGGCAAGAAAAACGTGTTCGTAGATGTAACGGCTGACCAGCGGGGACCGCTGATCTTCCTGGTTTAAAAATGCCTCCCACTGGCGAATCACCTCAGGATGTGCAGATGCTTTCTTGCGCGCCATTTCACCCGCTGAAGGGCCTGGAGCGCCTGCGATAATCCAGCGGGAGAACACCTCGAGTTCTTGCTGGCTGATCGCCGGAAAACCAAACGGCATCCCGGCCGCGGGCCGTTGGGCCAGATAGTCGTCGATGTTTTGCGAACAAGGGCAAACGTGAGCGTCTACCTGATTGTAAACCTTCTCGAGCGGCGAGAGTGGAAAGCCGGGTTGGTTATTCGTGGCACCCGCTGCTAGCATGCGAAAAAGAACGGAACGGCCGGGACGTTGCTCTGGTGGATCTTCCTGGTCAATGACGGTGCAAAAGCCGCGTTTCCGCCAGGCACTGAGCGATGGTGCGTCGTTGAGTCGAATCGGAGACTCAGCAAACAGGTGGCTGGCGTCTGGGTTTTTAGCCAATCCACCGCGAAGGACCCCCTCATAGGACGTCATTTTGAGCAGGCATGGGGAATCAAGACATCCGTGGCAGGCAATACAGCGTCGATCAAGAATGGGTTGGACTTGGTTGAGATAAAAGCCTTCGTCAAAACCAGTTTTTTCCGGATAACTGGGTTGGTGAAAGACAAAGGGCTTCCAGCTGGTTCTACTGTCGATCACTTCCCAGAACACAACCACCACGCAAAGAATGGCCACCAGGACTGTCAAACCAATCAAACTTACAGCGATTTTTAATTTTGATTTCATGCAGGTGAACTCTCTGACGCAAAAAGTCGCTCGCGAAAGTAGCGGATTCCAGTAGTACAGCCGATGGATCAGGCGCAGCCCCAGTCTAGTCTAGACTAGCAATTGTATTTAGAGCCTGCCAGATGCCCTCACGGATCGTGAACCCCCCCGAGAGTGCCAGAAGAAGTACCTCGAGCGGGATAGAAAAGGCGGGTCACGAAAAAGCCTTCCTCGGCCGAAGAATCGGCTTCTTTTATGAGGCCTGTTTGAACCACGAGAAAGAAGACCTCTGGAGAGAGACCTGAACCCGGGCCGGAAGGGCTCCAGCGACGGTGCCACTTCGCGTTTGGCCACCGTTCCACCGAGCGCGTGGAGCCCACCGACGTTGAGCCGCATTCCGGCTGCGACCAATTCATCTTAGCGTATCGGGAAGGTCGTCTTTGCCGAGCGCGAGGGTCTATGTCATGATCGGCGCAACGAAGCCAGACAACCGCATTGTCGGAAACAGCCTCCTGGAAAGTACGTTGGCTTGATCCTGATGACCCAGTTTGGCGAATAAACCGTGCCGCCAGAGAAGCCTCTTTTCATTCCGCAACGGTATGTTTCACGCCATCGCGGAAAAAATTGCAACGTTCCAAGCGTCTCGTTACTGTTCGGGTTTTGAAGGGTGGGGTACTGAACGGGGCGGCTCTGTTTTCATTGAATCGGTTCCTCTTGATCCGCATGAGGTGTGTTAAAAAAGCGGGGCCGAGGGCCAGAAAATTAGCAACCCGCAGTCTGGTGTTTTGGGAGTCCATCGAGGGCAGCTTTGGCAAGCTGGAAAAGCTGGTCGGGTTGACGACTGCGCTGACCGCACGCATAGTAAGCGAAGGCTTGGTGATGTGGGATGGTGCTTGGACGCGTCGGTTTCGCAAATGTCGGCGGGTGTGCAAATGTCGGAAGTACGTCTTCAAAATGTGTCGAAGGTTTATCCAAATGAAGTGATCGCGTTGCGCGATGTGGGATTCTCGGTACTTGATCGTGAGTGTCTCGTCATTGTTGGGCCATCCGGAAGTGGTAAAACCACGGCGTTGCGCATCATTGCGGGACTCGAAATACCAACGCGGGGTGAAGTGGTGATTGGTGGCGAGGTGATGACAATGACGCCTGCGGCCGATCGAAATGTCGCGATGGTTTTTCAGGACGATACGCTGTATCCGCATCGTTCCGTGCAGGAAAATCTCAGCTTCGGTTTGCGGATGAGGCGAATTCCGTCTGCAGAGCGACGTCGGTTGATTGCCGAAGTTGTTGAACGTTTGGGACTGGAGCCGCTGTTGACGCGGTTGCCCCACCAGCTATCCGGAGGTCAACGGCAACGGGTAGCTTTGGGGCGAGCGATTGTACGGCATCCGAATGTCTGCTTGTTCGACGAACCGTTCTCCCATCTAGATCCATCTTTACGGGAACAGGCGCGGAGCGAATTGATCGATTTGCGACAACGCAGTGAGGCCACGATGATCTATGTGACTCATGATCATCGAGAGGCGATGCGGATGGGCGACCGATTGGTCGTAATGCGAGCTGGCGTAATTCAGCAAATCGATACACCGGAGATTATCTATCAAAAACCGATCAATCGTTTTGTGGCAGAATTCATTGGAGATCCGCCAATGAATTTTCTCGCGGGGGAGCTTGCCAAGCAACACTTTCAATCGCAAGACGCAACTTTGCCGATAAGGGGACTCTCTCATCAGGGCTCGGTAGTGCTCGGGGTCCGTCCGGAGGATCTCACCATTGTTCGAGACCCAAGTCAGGGAGTCCCGGGACAAATAAAACGCATCGAGTTTCTCGGGCGGGACCGACTTGTGTATGTTGATGTGCTCGGACAATCGTGGGTGATTTTGGATGGCGCAACGGATTGCGAAGTCGGGGAGCAAGTCCGATTGGCGTTTCCGACCGAAGCGATACATCTATTTGATGGTGACAGCGAGCAGTCTCGGCTCGAAAATGTCAATCAGTAATAGCTTCGGGGGGGAAGGTCGCGAGTTTCGTCACCAAACGATCCAGAAATGGAATCTGATCAACATGAAGTAATCGGTAGGCCGTCTTCAGCGAAACAAACTCAACCTGGTCAACCTCCCAGGAAGCACAGGTGGGAGCGCACGATTGATCGACATGTTCGAGAAAACAATGTACTTGTTTTCGCTTGCTCCGATATTGAATCGAACCCAACGGGATCAAATGCCCCGGTAAGACGCCGGTTTCCTCAAATGTTTCTCGGCGAGCGGCCGCTTCCAATGATTCGCCTTCGTCCAGCAAGCCCTTAGGGATACTCCATGCGGCGCGTCGGTTGTAAGTACCGGAAGGATGAACCAACAACACTTCCCAGGTGTTTTCGGTGAGTCGATACAACAGCGTGCCAGCAGAAGTCAGCATGCGGAAATCGTCCGGCGCGAATTGAAAGTTGGGAAAACGCTCGCCGTTGATTCGTCAACGCGTCGTGAATGGTGACTCGTGGCAAAGGACAAGCATTTGCCTCAACCACCAGTCGGATATCATTCTGTGTTGGCAAAAAAGCCGCGTCGCCAAACGTTTGTCGGATTTTGTTCAGGGGCAGGAATGGTTATCCGCGATCATGCTGTTGGCAAGGGCCGAATGTTTGCCTTACGAATCGCAAGAATCTGTTACGCCCGTTTACGTGCTTCACGACGCCTATCCGATTCCTTCAGAGTCAGTTTTCGGAGGCGAACAAAGTTGGGTGTGATTTCGACCAATTCATCATCCTCGATGTACTCAAGGGCCGCTTCCAGCGATAAGACACGTGGGGGTTTCAGCAGGATATTATCATCGGATCCAGCGGCGCGAATATTGGTGAGTTTCTTCTCTTTGGTCGGATTGACGGTCATGTCACCCGAGCGACTGTTTTCACCGACAATCATCCCCTCATACACTTCGTCACCCGGTGCGACAAAGAGTTCAGCTCGTTCCTGGAGTCCATCCAGACCGTACGCCACGGCTTTACCTGCAATAGCAGAAATGAGTACACCATTTGGCCTTCGTGGAATATCACCTTCCATGGGGCGATAGCTTTCGAATCGGTGGTGAATGATCGCCGTACCTTGGGTGGCGTTGAGCAGGCGAGTCCGAAGTCCGATCAAGCCACGGGCTGGGATGCGAAAGTTGACTTGGGTGTAGGCACCCCGCGGCATCATCTCGATAACTTCACCTCGTCGCTCTCCCGTCAATTCCATCACGGGGCCTAATTTGTCATCGGGAACCTCAATGATGAGCGTCTCAAAAGGCTCCTCGCGACGACCTTCGTTTTCTCGCAGAATTACGCGTGGCTTACCAACAGCCAATTCGTATCCCTCACGACGCATGGTTTCGATCAATACTGACAGGTGTAGGATGCCGCGGCCACGGACGGCGAAAGAATCCGATCCCTCAATTGGTTCGACTTGTAACGCAACATTTTTTTCCAGCTCACGGTTAAGGCGATCGCGCAGTTGACGGGTCGTGACGTACTTCCCGTCTCGGCCGGCAAAGGGAGATGTGTTGATGGAAAAAACCATTTGAAGCGTTGGTTCATCAACTTTCAAACGTGGCAGGGCTTGGAGTGTTTCGACATCACTTACCGTGTCTCCGATTTCCACGTTGTCGAGACCAACAACCGCAGCCACGTCACCGGCTTCGGCGACCTCCACTTCCGTTTTTCCCAAGTTTTCGAAAACATACACCTGGGAGACTTTTGTTTGCACAACCTGATTGGAGTGCTGCATGAGGGCCACATTCTGTCCTTTGCGGATTTCACCCGAACGAATTCGACCAATCGCGATACGACCCACATATTCGGACCAATCGATGGTCGTCACTAGCATCTGCATCGGGTCGTCACGCTGGATTTCGGGACCATCGATCTCACGGATTACCATGTCCAGCAAAAGCTTCATGGAGTCCGTACGGACCTCGGGGTCATCCGTCGCGTAGCCGTCTTTGGCGCTGGCAAATATGTGTGGGAAGTCGGCAATGTCGTCATCGGCGCCCAAATCAATCAGTAGGTCGAGTGTTTCATCAACCACTTCGTGCGGCCGAGCATCTGGTCGATCAATTTTGTTAACGACAACAATCGGTTTAAGATTGCATTCCAGGGCTTTCGAAAGAACAAACCGTGTCTGAGGCATGGGGCCTTCAGCTGCGTCAATCAGCAGCACGGCACCGTCGGCCATCTGTAGCACTCGCTCCACCTCGCCCCCGAAGTCCGCGTGGCCGGGAGTGTCAATCACATTGATCTTGATCCCCTGGTAGGGAATCGCAATGTTCTTTGCCAAAATCGTGATGCCACGCTCTCGCTCGAGATCGTTCGAGTCGAGGATACGCTCGCCTTGCAACTGGCTGTCGCGGAATTCACCGCTTTGTCGCAGCAAGCAATCAACCAAAGACGTTTTCCCGTGGTCGACATGGGCGATGATCACTATGTTTCGCAAATCGTTACGGCGTTTCGACACAAGATTATCCTGAACTGCTTCGGGTTGCTCGGGGATCGCGCAATGTGAAAAGATCATAAAGCGACGAAAAAAGAACAATTTAGAGGTTTTGTTTCTTGCACCAACCGAGCGAGACCGCGGTGCCCTAGGTGAGAACAACAGAGTCTACCATCTGTGTATCATTCCCGAAACTCGAAATATCGGCCAGGCTGCCCGGATCGGCTCTGATTTTGTTGATCATGGCTCTAGGCTATGATGGAGGGATCGGTAAGCTCTGCCCCAGATTCCTTCAGGCGTGAATTTGACGTGAAAATAACGACGATTCCGCAGATCTACCGCAACGTCAATCGGATGACCGAGATTGTTTCGGTGCTGAGCAAATACGGGCTGGCTGATGGGATCAGTCGCTTGAATGTGGATTTTGCCAAGGGATTGCTCAAGAATCGGGACGGTGAGGCTCTCGCTCGGCACACTCGGGAAACCCGCATTCGTCTCGCGATGGAAGAGTTAGGGCCTACCTTTATCAAGCTGGGGCAGATCCTCAGCACGCGAGCCGATCTTGTTGGAGCCACTTTGGCCAATGAGCTTCGCGGCTTACAAGATTCTGTTTCGATCGATGATCCGGAAGAAGTGCGCCGTGTGGTTCAGGACGAGTTGGGGCAGCCGATCGAGGATCTTTTTATCGAATTCGATGATTGCCCTGCGGCCTCTGCTTCCATCGGTCAGGTTCATCGAGCTCGCTTGAAAACAGGAGAGCTGGTAGCCGTCAAAGTGCAGCATGTGGGGATCCAGGATACGGTCCGGAAGGACTTAGATGTTTTGGGGGGCTTGGCCCAGTTGGCTGAGCGATTGCCCGAATTGGCTCCCTACCGTCCGATCGAAACGATTGCCGAGTTCCAACGAACTCTGCGACGCGAGCTGGACTTCGGTCGCGAGGAACGCAACCTGAATCAGTTTTCAGCCCGCTTCCAAGACAATCCCCACATCAGGATTCCGCGGCCGATTACTGAGCTTTCCACGCCACGCGTGCTAACGATGGAATGGTTGACCGGATTAAAGCTGAACGACACCAGCCGTTCACTCGACGATTCCTACGAGATGTCTGAGTTGTCTCGCCGCGGTGCGGATTTGTATATGCAGATGATTTTCGTGGAGGGATTTTTCCATGCCGACCCTCACCCGGGAAATATCTTGATTTTGCCTGGAAACAAAATCGGCCTGCTCGATTTTGGCATGGTGGGACGAATTGATGAGCGATTGCGCGAGGAAATTGAGGATCTTCTGATGGCGATCGTGAATGGAGATGTTTCCTTGTTGACATCCCTGATCGTCAGGATTGGTTCAACGCCTGCCGGTCTCGATCAATCGGCGCTGCATAACGAGTTGGCGGACTTCGTATCCCATTACGGCTCTCAGTCGCTTTCGAAATTGGATCTCTCCAACGCCTTGGAAGAGATGATTGAGTTGATATTTCGCTTCCGGATCGTGTTACCCGCTCAGGTCGCCATGCTGCTCAAGGTTTTAATTTCGCTCGAAGGAAGCGCAAAGCTCCTTTCGCCCGAGTTTAGTCTGTTGGAAGTCATTCAACGGTATCAGAAAAAAGCCATCTTACGGCGACTCTCACCGACTCGGCGAGTCCGTAAACTACGACGGCTTTACGTGGAAGTTGAGCATCTGCTCGAAACACTTCCCAGTCGTGTCACCGATATTTTTGAGCAGGTTCAAGCTGGCCGCTTTGATGTTCATCTTGATCATCGTGGGTTAGAGCCGTCCGTGAACCGCTTGGTGTTGGGGATGTTGGCCAGTGCCCTGTTTATGGGATCCTCGTTAATGCTTAGTCGCTCGGTACCGCCGGTGCTGTTCCCGACCGAAACGATGTTCGGATTGCATGATGTGTCCGTGCTCGGCCTGGGTGGCTGTATGCTGAGCTTGTTGTTGGGCTTGCGGTTGCTGAGGGCGATTGGGAAGTCAGGGCGTCTTGATCGGCGGCAGTAGCGAGCGCGTCAGGCAGCCTCTTCCGTGGCAACCTGGCGCCGTTTCGATTGGCACTCCTTGACTAATTGCTGGACCTGTTGGTCCAGCGCATCGAGCTCTTGCATGACCTGGTTTTGCCGGCGATCGAGACGTTCCAGCAGCGTAAGGGCGGAATCGTCTTCGGCCGCCGTCTCATCCGATGCGTCTTCGGCCCATCCAGCCGTTTCGCTTGCCAGTGGGAGTGAGATTTGCGATTCGTCTGCCAGTAGGGTGTTGGGCTGGGTGTTGGGCTGGGTGTTGGGCATCCGCGAACTCCTGGAGCTAAGGCATGAAGATCGGGCGATTTGGTTGCGAGCAAGCCGTAAGTTCCGTTTGATCGTTCGGTTTCCCACGGCAAATCGAGGTGTGGGGGCGGTCGGAGTAAACCTGGGTGGACACCCTGCGTGGTAGGGGTTACACTGATGGGCTTGTTCAGCAGTACAACGGATGGCTTGGAGGAGGGAGCCCCCCTCAAGGCACAGGATACTAAGGAGTCAAAGTGGTTAAACTGGTCTTACGAGATCGCGAGAGCATCCAGGAAGCCGTTCGTCGCTTCCGAAAGCTCGTCGAGCGAAGTGGTATCAAAAAAGAGATGCGTCGACGCGAATATTACGAAAAGCCGAGTGAAACGAAACGTCGGGCACGCCTTCGTGCTGAGCGACGGGCTCGTCGTAATACCCTTACGGGCTCGTCGTAATCCCCTTACGGGCTAAAAAGTCTCGAATTCTTCCACCCCCGCCCATTGAGCCGGTTTACGCTTGAAACCGGCCGTTCTGACTCGCGCCGCGACGGAGTGCTTAATCTGAGTTGCTCGGTCGAGTGACATAATAGGTTGCTGTTTGACCCGAGCCGACCCAGCCGTAAGGGTTCCATGAATTGCCTTGCCAGGTGGGTGAATAAGTTCCCATCTGAGGAACCGGACTGGCTTGTGGCCTGGAGTTTGAGAATCCAAACCATTTCATTGCGGTCAATCGATTGAAACGCTGCTGGCCGCGCATTTCAGCCTTCCGCCGAACGGCTTCTTTCGGATCGGAATAACGGCGATATTCCTGCATGTAGAACCACATCTCCGGCGTCACGTTCCCATCGCTGGGGATATTCGCAAAGAGATCGGAATCCGTGGTCGGTGAGAAGCCAGCGTTTTGTTGAGCTTGGCTAGGTGGGTTCATTGCAAAAAGGGCGAACAGGGCGCCGGCGAGCAAAATCGTCCGTTGCATGTCGATATCCTTACAGGGAAATAAAAGCCTTCGGATATCAATCGATTCGGTTGCTGAGGCGAATCTGGATTAGCGGCTTTCGCCGGATGCTTCTTGACTCTTTTTTGAGTTTATCGGTTGTGCGGCTAGCATGCTGCCAGGCGGCGTTCTTGGCAGTACCCGCACGTTGGTCGCGATTTGCCAGTTTCATTTTCGCTGGCACTTTTTGCGAGTGGCGGAACGGCCCCATCGGGCTGAATCTTCATGTGAGTCAAGCTTAGGATTCAGCCACATTTGTCGGTGCGAAGGGCACGGACTCGGCCTGATCGCAGCGGGAAAGTGAGATATCCAGTCTGGCAGTGGATTGTGGTGTCTGAACTCACCGTTTTTTCGGGCGCGGTATTTTTGCGCCGCCCTTGCGACTGCGTTTTCCACGCCGAGATTGGTTGGCTGGCTTGACCGAAACGTTTGAAATTTTTTCGCCGATGGAGTCCTGCAGTTGGGTGATTCTGTCGCGAAGATTGGCCGCCCGCTCAAATTCGAGTGCTTCAGCAGCTTCCATCATTTCTGCTTCAAGTTCGTTGATGTATTCCTGCGTTACGTATTCGGTTTCTTGGTCTTTTCCAACGGCTGCATTTGCCTTACGGTGTGCTGCTGCCTCGGAGTCGATTCCGACTTGAATATTCTTTTTGACGGTCGCTGGTGTAATGTTGTGCTGTTTGTTGTAGGCCTCTTGTGCTTTTCGGCGTCGTTCTGTTTCTTCGATAGCGCGATTCATTGAGTTGGTCATCTTATCGGCATAGAGAATGACCTTGGCGTTTACGTTTCTGGCTGCACGACCAATCGTCTGGATCAGAGACGTTTCGCTGCGCAGAAAGCCTTCCTTGTCGGCATCGAGGATTGCGACCAGTGAAACTTCAGGCAGATCTAAGCCTTCTCGTAGTAGGTTCACACCAACTAACGCTTCGAAACTGCCTTCGCGCAGATCTCGCAGCAGGTCGACTCTTTCAAACGCATTTAGTTCACTATGCAACCACTGGCATTTGACTCCCTGTTCATTCAAGTAAGCAGAAAGATCTTCTGCCATTCGTTTCGTCAGGGCTGTGACGAGAACACGGTCGCCCGCGGCTGATCGTTCTCGGATTTGTTCGAGCAAATGGGGCACTTGTCCGCGAGCAGGAACAACTTCGATCAACGGATCGAGCAAGCCTGTAGGGCGGATGATTTGTTCAACGATTTCACCACCCGTTTGCTCTAATTCGTAATCTCCGGGGGTCGCTGACACAAAAACAACCTGATTGATGCGTTCTTCCCATTCGTCGAACTTGAGCGGGCGGTTGTCAAGCGCACAAGGTAGCCGAAATCCGTGCTCGACCAGGGTCGTTTTGCGACTGCGATCGCCGGCATACATAGCGCGTATTTGCGGAATCGTGACGTGAGATTCATCGATGAACAAAAGAAAGTCTTTGGGGAAAAAGCTGAACAGTGTGTCAGGTGTCGAGCCGGCGGACCGGCCTGAGAGCGGTCGACTGTAGTTTTCTACGCCCGGACAGTAGCCAACTTCCATCAACATTTCGATGTCAAATCGAGTTCTTGCGTTAAGTCGTTGAGCTTCGAGCAATTTGCCTCGGCCTTGGAAGAGCTCAAGTTGTTCAGCGAGCTCGGTTTTGATTTCCGTGACCGCCTTTTCGATCCGATCCTCACGCATGACAAAGTGTTTGGCGGGATAGATGAAAAGTTGTGATTCTTGCCTTATCACTTCGCCCGTGAGTGGGTTGATAAGAGAGAGCTGTTCGATTTCATCGCCCCAGAGTTCGACTCGAATGGCAAACTCCTCGTAGGATGGCCAGATCTCGACGCAATCCCCACGAACACGAAAACGGCTACGTTCAAAAGAGACATCGTTGCGTTCATACTGAATATCGACCAGTTGTCGGAGCACCTCGTCACGGTCGACACTCTCACCCACGATCAGAGGAACCATCATTTGACGGTAATCCTCCGGTGAGCCGAGGCCATAAATGCAGGAAACGCTAGCGACGATGATCACGTCTCGGCGACTGACGAGCGAGCTGGTTGATGCGAGTCGCAAGCGGTCGATCTCTTGATTGATCGATGCGTCTTTCTCGATGTAGATGTCTCGCTGAGGTATGTAGGCTTCGGGTTGGTAGTAGTCGTAATAACTGACGAAGTAGTGAACTGCATTGTGCGGAAAGAACTCTTTGAATTCGGAATAGAGCTGCGCAGCGAGCGTCTTGTTGTGCGAAATCACCAGAGTGGGCCGTTGCATTTCTTGGATGACGTTGGCCATTGAGAACGTCTTTCCCGATCCGGTCACCCCCTTTAAGACTTGGCTGCGGCGTTTGTTGGTGATTCCATCCGCCAACGCCCGAATCGCTTCTGGTTGGTCTCCGGCAGGTTCAAACGGGCTTTCCAAGCGAAACATTAGAAAGTATCAATCGAATAGGAGGTGATCGGTGGTAGGACATTGGTGAGAAGAGCCTATTCTATGCCTTTTCAGCGATTTCGTCCGCAGGGGGCCGTGCGACTTTGGCTTGTTTGACTCAGTGGTAAGCTCACGGAGTGTGGGTGGGCGCCCCGGATGACACTTTGGGGCGCCCCGGATGACACTCCAAGAAAGGTTGTAGCCGCTGGAGAGTTTTTGGGCCGATTCCTCGAACCTCCCGGAGTTGTTCAATCCGCTGGAAGGCTCCTCGGCGATCGCGGTGGCCGATAATGCGTCTGGCCATTGTTTCACTGATTCCTGGCAAGACTGTGAGTTCGGGCCAATCGCATTCGTTGAGGTCGATGCTGAATTGGTAATGGGGTGGAGCGACTTGGTTAATGTCAACAAGTCTGCCGCGGAATCCACCCTCGTAAAGCCACCATTTGGCAATCAGCACGTAGCCAAGCGAGATAAGTGCTGCCAGCCAAAGGCGTTGAGCTTTGGTTTGCCAAGCCAATCGCGACTGAGTCGGATTCTTGGATCTAGAGTTCTCCATGTTTGCCCATCCTTGGAAGAATGAATCGTGGAGATCTTGTTGTCGTTCGGCCTCGTAAACGCTAGTCCAGCACTTTGGCGCCACTGATCAGCTTGATGAACTCGGCATTGTTTTTGAATTTGCCCAGTTGCCGTGTTAGTTGTTCCATCGCATCGACATGATGCATGGTGGTCAGTGTGCGTCGCAGCATGGTGACAGCATGCAATGTTTCTGGGTCGTGCAGCAGTTCCTCTCGGCGTGTACCCGACTGTGAAATATCGAGTGCAGGCCAGACGCGTCGATCGGCCAGTTTTCGATCCAGGACCAGTTCCATATTTCCAGTCCCTTTAAACTCCTGGAAAATCAGCTCATCCATCCGGCTTCCCGTATCGATGAGTGCGGTACCAACGATGGTCAGGGAGCCCCCTTCTTCGAACACACGCGCTGTGGCAAATAGCTTTTTCGGGATGTCCATCGCTTTAATGTCAACACCACCGGACATTGTCCGGCCGGTGTTTCCGACCCATTTGTTAAACGCTCGAGCTAAACGAGTAATAGAGTCCATCAGGAGGAACACATCCTGTCCCATTTCAGCAAGGCGTCGGCATCGCTCGATCACCAACTGCGAGATGCGGACATGGCTCTCAACATCCTGGTCCAAGCTGCTGGCAATTACCTCGCCATCAACGTTTCGCCGCATGTCGGTGACTTCTTCAGGACGCTCGTCGATGAGCAGAACCATCAGCTTGAGGTCCTTGTAGTTCTCCGAAATACCTCGAGCAATCTGCTGCATCAGCATCGTTTTGCCCGTACGGGGTGGAGCGACGATCAGGGCTCGCTGTCCCTTGCCGAGCGGCGTAATCAGGTCCATCACTCTGGTGCTGATAGGTTCCGGACCCGTTTCGAGCCTCAGCCAGCTTTCTGGGTTGATGGGTGTGAGTTCATCGAATGACTTCACACTGCTGTATTCTGCGGGTGGCATCCCGTCGACGTCGGTGATTTCTCGCAAGCGAGGGCCCTGTTGCTTGCGGGCCCGTTGGACCATTCCCTTGACCATCAGCCCTTCACGCAGGCCGTACTTGTCAATCATCGTGCCGGGAACGAATGGATCGGAGCGAACGCGGTCGTAATTGTTCGAAAAGCTGCGGAGAAATCCGTAGCCATTGGGGTGCAGTTCGAGCATCCCACAACCTTCTTGAAGCGAATCCGCTTCGCCACCCTCGACGGGTTCCATCTCTCCCGCCGGAGCCGGGCGAACATTTTGATCATTGGGACGACGGCGTCTTCGTGGTCGGCCTTGGCCGCCACCGCCTCCTGCTCCACCACCACCGCGTTGGTTTGGTCGAGATCCTCTTGGCTTCCTTTTCTTCCCCATTTCCTCACCTGGTCGACTTATAAGTGGTGTAGCAGTACTCAGAAACGCAAGGCGATTCTGGGCATCGATGATAGGCCAATCCGCAGGCCGCGAAGCGTCTTTGACGCCGTCGGCGAACCTACAAATGATGACCGAGTTTCAGAACGGTTTGGGTTTTAGAACTCTCTTGTATCCAGCACTCACAGTAGAGAACAGTTACGAAACTGCCCTGATTGTTTGGGCCGACACAAAACCTTCCTAACTGAGGTTGTATCACCTCGATCCCCTCTGAGGGGTGCCATCCAAGGCAGTGTCAACTTAAGCTTGGTCTGCTCAGAACTTCCGCCGCCACTCGCTACAAGTCGCCGAGCGGCCAATGAAATTGTCGCTATATGAGATCGTCTTCGCCGACGACAATCAACTAGGCCCGAGCATCATAGGAAGCTCGAGAAACGCCGTATGCCCAAGGTAAAAAACCGCTCGCATTCAAGCTAAGAAGCGAACTCCCGAGAGTCGGGCATGGCGCCTACATCTGAGGCAGATATTCTCTGACTAACGGCATGTTACTCATGCTGGCCGCTGTGTCAAGCTATCATTTCCACTTTGCGGAATTCTTCGTTGACTTGTGTCCGATTCTACGTCTGAAACTGGCTGTTTGGAGGATTTTAGCCGTTTTGAAGTGATAGGACTGCTGGCGTAATGATCGTTTTTTTCGGTAATCTTGACCTAGACGCCATTTTTTATGTCTGTAGATTCTGTTTCGCGCCGATAGTTGCTCCGGAAGATCATTCGATCTAATTGATTCGAAGAAATGGTGAGGAAGGTGAGCTGAGATGCGGCGATTAACCCGATCTGTTGCTTTCTGTCTTGCAGCTGGAGTTTTAGCTGTTTCAACGGTTTCCGCTGTTGAGGTAATGTGGCGGACCGACTTGGACGCGGCGTTTCGCATGGCGAAGGCCGAGAATCGGCCGCTGCTGCTCCATTTTTGGTCTCCAGATTGCGTGCCCTGTATGCAGTTGGAAAACCGAGTTTTCAACCGTGATGACGTGGGGCGGACGTTGTCGAGTTTCTTCGTAGCCGTCAAAATAAACGCGAAAGATGATCCGCAACTCGCGGCTCGCTATCGGATTCGCAGCGTTCCCCAAGATGTTATTTTGACGCCTGGTGATAAAGAGCTGCATCGAATGACGACACCGCAGGATGCAGACCAATATGTTGCTCAGCTCAGTGCCGTGGCGTTTCGGTCCGGCATGATGCCGCATCGCAAGCCTCGTCAGCAGCGGTTTGCCGATCTGAGTGAGACGGGCTACCAGGCTTCTACCGGCTATCAATCTGCACTTGGGCCACCTCCGGGGGACCCTCCCATCGGGATGGACCGATCCGAGCCGATCGACCATGTGGGCCCCATTGGCGTCAATGATCCAGAATTAGGGAGTCGAACTGAGGATCCGCAGCCAGAGGCGCGGGAAGTGATCAATCGCTTTGCCAGTCGCACGACGGTTGATCCAGTTCAGTCGGCGCCCTCTCGTGCGGGCTTTTCAGGAGAAGTACCCCAGTCGGATCCACGCGCTGGAACGGAATCGGAGTTGCCTCTGCAGATCGACATGGCTGCCACACGTCGGTCGCCGAGAACAAGTCATGCTCAAGTCGCGATGTCTGCTGACCGAGCCGTATCACGTTCCGAAACGCCGCCTTTTGGTTTGGATGGCTATTGTCCGGTAACGTTGTTGAAACGTGACGTTTGGAAGAAGGGTGATCCGCGATTTGGTGTCATCCATCGTGGCCGGACTTACTTGTTCACCTCCGAAGTTGCCAAGAAGGAATTTATGGCCACACCGGACGACTTCAGTCCGGTACTTGCTGGCATTGATCCGGTGTTGTTGGCTGACGGCGGTGAAGCGGTCGAGGGTCGCCGAGCCCATGGAATTGTTTATCGAAAACGCGTCTTCCTATTCACGACGGAAGAGAATCTGCAACGGTTTTGGCAAGAGCCGGAAAGCTATGCCGCTCCGATTCGCCAGGCGATGGAATCAGGCACCGTCAACCGTCTCTTCCGGTAGGTTGTCTCTGTTTCGGCATTGCGAGCAACCGCAGAGTTCACGTAGGCGGGGCCAAGTGTAGAGTCCCGTATCGTGGCCATCGGACCAGATGATTTTGAGTGCGTAATTGCCCACGAGCTTGGCGTCGTCAATGCGAATGGTCTCAGGGACGGAATCTGGATCGAGCAGCAACGCGCCTGTGATCTCATGCACACATTGGGCGCAGCGGCACTTTTCCCGTAAGTATTTGCAGGGATAACTCCATTCATGCCCGTCTGGCCATGAAATCATTAGACAGCCGGCCTCGCGCGAGGCTTGGAGCTTAGTAGGTGGTTTCATTTTTCGTGTGGTTGCCAGCCCATGGAACGCTTGACCGCTTCTTGCCAACGATGATAACGCGTCTCCCGTTCGTCACTCGCCATCTGAGGGGTGAATTCTTGGTCGAGTTGCCAGTGCTGCTCAACGACGTCTATCCCTTCCCAGTAGTCGATCGCGATCCCTGCGAGATAGGCCGCGCCCAGGGCTGTCGTTTCGGGAAGTGTGGGGCGCTGCACTGTCACACCCAGAATATCCGACTGGAATTGGAGCAAGCGATTGTTGACACTCGCTCCGCCATCCACTTTGAGCATATCCAGCTTGACACCCGCAGCCGTCTCCATGGCTTGTAGCACGTCACGCGATTGAAAAGCCATCGATTCCAGAGCGGCCAAACCTAAATGTCCTGCGGTGGTGCCTCGCGAGAGACCCACGATGGTGCCGCGGGCATAAGGATCCCAATAGGGTGCGCCCAAACCGACAAAAGCCGGGACCAAGTAAACGCCTTCGGTATCCGATACGTTGGCAACGAGCTGTTCAATCTCCTCGGATGACTTGATCAATCCCAAGCCGTCTCGAAGCCATTGCACGACTGCTCCGCCAATGAACACGGAACCCTCCAGGCAGTAAGTGACTTTTCCGTCAATTGACCAGCCGATGGTGGTGAGCAGGTTTGAGCCGGATTGGATAGGTTGATCTCCCGTGTTCATCAACAAAAAACAGCCGGTGCCATAAGTATTTTTTGCCAATCCGGGATGGAAGCAAGCTTGACCGAATAAGGCCGCCTGCTGATCTCCCGCACAACCGGTGATCGGGATCGACTTGCCAAAGACTGTGGCTTCCCCCAACTTACCGCTGGAAGGACCGACTTCCGGAAGCATCGCTCGGGGGATGCCAAGGATCTTTAATAGTTCATCATCCCAATCCAGTGTGTGGAGGTTGAACATCAGCGTTCGACTCGCGTTGCTCATGTCGGTAATATGGGTTTTGCCCTCGGTCAGTCGCCATATCAAGTAAGTATCGACCGTACCGAACAGGATTTCGCCACGAGCCGCCCGTTCTCGTAGGCCTTCGTGTTTGTCGAGCAGGTATTTGACTTTGGTACCAGAGAAATACGAGTCGAGCAGTAAGCCCGTTTTTTCACGAAAGGTGTCCTCGTAGCCTTCCCGGCGAAGCTGGTCGCAAATTCCGGCGCTGATGCGACTTTGCCAAACAATCGCATTGTCGACCGGCTCTCCGGTCTGGCGGTCCCAGAGAATCGTTGTTTCTCGCTGATTTGTGATCCCGATCGCGGCAATCGATTCCGCTGTTTGACCTGCTTTTTCGATTGCTTTTACCGCGACTTCGTATTGTGTCTCCCAGATATCTATTGGATTGTGTTCCACCATTCCAGGCGACGGGAGAATCTGTTTGAACTCGCGCTGCGCCACCCCGATGTTCTGTCCCTGATGGTCGAACACCATCGCGCGACTCGAAGTGGTCCCTTGATCAAAAGCCAATACATACTTAGTCATGAATCGCACCTAAGTGGGGTTTGAGTGGCAAAGGTACAGGAGGTTGCAGCGGCTGAAAGCATCGGCACCACAGTGTATACGATTCCATTCGGTCGGTGCATGAACCTAGAGTGCGTTTTTTAGAAGTGACAGGCCGAGTACCCAGCAAGAGTGTCCGATCGGCCTGTCAAGGCGCGTCTCAGTTGATAAGAATCGATGTGGGAAGATTTTGCAATCGCTCAGTGATCAAGCCGTTCACTGATGATACGTTCCAGTCGTTTGATCTGGATTTGGGCGAATTCAAGATCGGGGGAAATTTCGACCGCACACTGAAAGTAAAGTAACGCCAGTGTGGGATTGTCCAATTGGAGGTAACAATCGCCGATCGCCAACGCCGATGTGAAGTGAAAGGGATCACAATTGAGGGCTTGAGCGAAATCATCGATCGATTCGGATATGCTAGTCTCGGATCGTACTGCGATTCCACGTTGGTGCCAGGCTTCTGCAAAAGCTGGCTGTTCCGCAAGGATTTTATCGCACCCCTCGATTACCTCTTCGAATTCACCTGTCGTATTCTGTCTCGACAAGCATTGCAGCTTGTGGCAATGATGCGGAGGGCCAGAACGCGTCCAAAGCGAATGAATGCCGTCGGACGCGATCAGTCTCACCGCCCGGTCCGTATCTCGAAGACAAGGGCCGACAAATGGCAGAGAACTCTCACCGCCCAGAAATGTGACGGCGAGAACCGCGCTGCGACGGGTCGCCGGATTGTGACTTTGTGTTAAGCGGTGTAGCGTGGCCAGTGTGTAATGCTCGGCCGTCGCCGCAATAAAATCGGCTGTGCGCCCTTCACGCAGAAATCGGTAATAGAATCGGCACAGCAGCGCGGTAGACTGGGGATGCTCGGACACGTGGTGTGGCTCACTCAGGAAATGGTCTGATTGCCGGTGCAGTACGCAAGAATGTGAGTTTAAATCCTATGGGAAAACACAGCAACTCATTGGTTGCATCTTCGTCCAAAAACGCTCGTTGGTTTGTACCGATTATAGCGTTTACGAACTGTTTGCCCCGGATATGTCAAGTTGCCCGAACGCTAGCAGCGTTGGCCGGGTGGTTGTTGCTTAACCAATCGACTGCAGTGTGGGCTCAAACAAAGACTTCAGCGATCGCATTCGAAAAGCGTCTTGAGGCACCCGTTGAGGTAACTTGGGCGAATGCTCCGTTGCGTCGTTCGTTACTCCGATTGGCAGAGTCCCAGGCCATTACGATCTTCTTGGATCGGAGGCTCGATCCCAACCAGCCGTTGGATATTCGAATCCACGCTTCCTCTTTGAGATTGGGCCTCGAAGAATTGGCGAATCAATATGATTGGCAAGTGAGTGAGCTTGGCAAAGTGGTTTATCTGGGACCACGGCCTACCGCAGGAAAAATCTCGACTCTCGCTGAGATTAATCGCGGCCGTTTGAAGAAGCTTAAGCCGACCCAACGGCGAGGTTGGCAAATGGCTCGTTCCAGAAGTTGGTCTAAATTAACCGAGCCCAGGCGACTCCTGGAGCAATGGGTTTCCCGAGCCGGAGTTGAGCTGCTTGGTGTGAACAGAGTGCCACATGATCTATGGGATCAAGGAAGTTTGCCTGCCGCAACGCTCTTGGATCAAATCACGATTTTACTCGCCGGTTTTGATCTGTCCGTGAGTCTCAATCGTGATGGCTCGGGGCGCATCGTGAAGATTCCAAGTGAGGTAGCGGTCGAGCACCCGTACCGTTTAACTCCATCGCAACGGAATCGTCTGCAGGAGTTGCAAGAACTGGTTGGTCTAGAATCATTGGAACTGAATGGGATGCAGTTGCTCGTGAATGGAACCACGGAGGCCCACCGTAAAATAAAGCGATGGCTTTCCGGTCAGCGTTCCGCGACTGCAGATCAAGCACTTGTTCAGCGTCGCTATTCGCTAACGGTCGAAAATCAACCACTCGAGGGTGTCCTGCGGTCGCTTTGCCAGCAACTGGGGTTCCGCCTGAATCTTGAGGGGATTCCCCAGGAAAAGCGTGGCCAATTGATTAGCTTTCGCGTTCAAAATGCGACGGAGTCTGAGTTGCTCACGTCGACCGTTTCCCCAGCCGGACTCAGCTATCGGCGCGAGGGCGATCAGCTGCGCATTACACAACCGTAACTTTCGCAGTGAACCGTGGGTCCAAAATGGCCACCGGCACTCTCGGCGTTGCGCCATTGGAGCTTGCTGTTAAGCCAGCGCTTTTTCAAGCGCTTCTTGGATTCCGGACGCAATTTTGCCTTTGAACATCATGGCGGCAAATGGCAATTCGCCTTTGAACAAGACTTTGTCTTCTTCGACTGTCATTGTTCCTTCGATTTTAATTCCAAAGGTGGAGAATGAAAAAGTGAGGACATTGTCGGCCCAACTGCCTTGCATGTCGCTGATTTGGTCTTTGTATTTGCGTTCCATCGTCTCCAGAAATGACGCCATTCGTTCTTGAGCAGCTGCCTGACCTAACGAATGGGGAACCTCTACGTTGAACGAAGGCATGGATGACCTCTGTCGATTTTCTTTGAAAAATCCAATATTTTAGGTGCTCAGAAGAACCTGTTCCTGCTGAGGTTAGGTTTCAGAGTGTAACAAAAGCTTGGGTTGTCGTTTAGTCGAGCTTGAGCGGGTGGTTTTTGTCGGTAAAGGACATGATATGCGATTTCAGCGGGGTGGTTGGGTGGTCGGTAGCTTGGTGATGCTGGGCCTTTTGGCCGCCGTCTGGGCCTTTTGGCCTTATCGACTCCCACACCCGGACGTTTGTGATCAGGACCAACTCTATCGTTGGATGGCTTTGCGAGATTTGAGTGAGGAGCCACGGGATATCCAAATCTCGTTGGTTGGACGTTTTCAAGATTTGATGGAAGAGCAGCGATTGGGTGAGAGTGTTGAAATTGATCCTCGATACGAATCACGTGTGACTGCGAATCGTAAGGTGTTGCAGGATCTCTGGTTTCAGGATGCGATCGAGCAATTCAATCTGTTGCCGGTGAATCAACGGGCTGAGTTTTTGGATCGTCAAATTGGGACGATTCAGGGCTGGCGAGCCATGTCTGGCAATTCGGATTGGCACGAGGGTTCCCATGCGATTGGAACGCAATTGAACGTTTGGCTCGTGTCGGAAGATGAAACGGCTCGCGTGGTTTCAACTTTAGCCGCTGGCTTTCTGCGCTGGCTTGCTACCCACGACTTGAGCGACGTGTCACTGCAGTCCCGCGAACAAGTGGTGGGCATGTTAGCTGATGCACTTGAAACAAGGGAATTGAATTCGGTTTCTGAATCGTTACCGGGGCAACTTTCCACGGTGCTACCAGAAGATACGGATTTATTGACAGCCAATGGCGAGCTCCTTCTTGAAGCTTGGTACTATCTTCAGGCACGGCGGCACTGGGCTTTGCCGGTCGATGCTCGTGCCGATTTCGTTGTTGAGCAGGTCAACCGAGTGAAAACGTCTCCCCTGATTCCCCTGCTCATGGCTTCAGACTCAACGGATTCTGTCACGAATCAGAATCCGTTATTTGCGGCGATGAAGATGTTGCAAACCGTCGATCGGTGGATCCAGCGAGCAGATGCTACGGATCACGAAATGTTGTCACAATTCAAGCTGGCTGTTCAGCAACAACTGCTCAAATCACGCTTCCCATGGATGAAACTCCAGCCCTGACCGATGTTTGATACATGGGAGTGTCCACGGTTTAGTCGTTTGCTGTCAACAAACCGAGCACCCCTGCGCCTTCTTCGTGATGTTTTAGATTGTCTTCGTAAGTGTGTCGATCAGACGGGTGCCACAATGGCAATCCGTCCTGTATACGGCGCGCCAGAATTTCAAGTTTTTCATCACTTCCCGGCAACGCGTCAGTCGCTCGAAAGTCTCGTTCCGGCATCGTTTCGGGTTCGAAGGTCCAGTCACCAGATTGAATTGCTTGGAGTACGGACTTTGGCACTTCCTGCTCCTCCACGAAATGGCTGTATGCAACTCAGTCGCATGTCAATCAGAAGCCTCCGTGCGAACAATTCCCCTCCTCGAATTTCACGCCACCAGTATTGGAGTCTGAGTAGCCGCTGTCAACATTTATCCGTAGCTTGAAAATATTTCCTGAATCTTCCGTGAATTGGGTTGCAATCGTCTCAAGTTGTCCGTTTGAAATTCGAATCTTCTGGATTCGTCAAACTGCTTGTGACGAACAGATCTCACAGAGCTTACTTACGAAGTCTGCATCGATGTTCTGGGTGCGATCGCCGCGGCAGGCGGCGGATCGAACGGCCATCACTGTTGGACTTAGTGGTTGCAGTTGCCGCATGGCTGACTGATCGAGTGATCCGGCAACTACCATGATTTTGTTAGCCCGTCGTCCCCGCTCGATCCACCGAAAAATCTCAGACTCGGAGAGGTGGGCTAACAAGTTTCCCCGGCTTTTGTCGAAAGTGTCGATCAGGAATGCGGAACAGCCCAGTTCGAGCCCAGCCTGGAATACGTCGTCAATTCTTGGTGACCTGGCGAGCTGCCAGTCAGCGTAGGCGACCGCAACTGAATCGACGTGTGGGTGCAGTGCTTGATGTTTTTTTTGTAAGCGTTGTTGCCAATCCTTGACATTCAAGCAGCCCGCCAAGCCTACCTTGGCAAAATCAGTTCGTGCGGGAACCTCTTCTGCGGCAAGTGCTTGATCGTCGAGTAATTCGCCCAAAGCAACGCTGACTTTATGGTGGGGCTTGGCCGCTGCCACAATCGTACGCAGGACATCGATTGACGCGGCACCCAACGATCCGTGTTCGGGCTCTTTGACGTCGATGAAACGAATTCCGGCTTGGTCTGCGATGTTGAATTCAGTAGGGGATCGTACGCTAATCAGCAGTTCTGTCATGCTTTGGTTGTTTTTCTGGCTCTCTTAATCGCCGCTAAATTCGAATTCATTTGAGTCACTACTTCTCGGTTCAAGGGCTCCGTCCAGGTTCCCCGCACAATAATGTAGCCGTCAGCCCATTTGCCCAAGGATTGGTTGACAGAACGTTGGTGCCACTCGGTGGCACGCTCCGCGAGCCGGACAACTACCGTGACGCTGTTTACATCCTGCTGCAGCGAGAGTGGAATCATGCTCGGACCTTCTCCCAAAAAAAAGCACTCGACTGCATCGAGTGGTACCCGGATTGCTTTGACGTTTTTCAAGTAAACGAGCAATTCATCCGGTTCGTAGCAAATACGAGGTAAACATGTCCACCAGATCTGTTTTGCCAATAAGAAAGTTCCGCCCAGTAGGAGGCACCACGCGAAGATCGCTATAATTAGCCTCAGCGTTCCCGGTCCTGGTTGGCTGGTCATCAAGAGGAACAGTCCAGCTAAACTCGGGAGAGCGGCGAGGATTGTCAGTGCGATGGAAGCTCGACGGTTGTTTCGTAGTAGTACTTGGGCCATGGCGCAGGCCTTGGTCGGAGCGAGCGGGAAATAACTGAATCTTATATTTTAGCAAATCGCCTGCTTGTTACCGATGGGGCATGGCTCCATTTAGGTTGGTGACGATCAGCGAAATTTCGAGGGCAGGATCCGAGATGGCAAAAGAGTTTGTGCAAATTGAATGGTCAGCGGCAATCGAAGATGATTGTCGGCATTTGATCAGGTTGGCCGTTCGGGAAGATTTAGACCGCACCTTCGATTGGACGACGGTTGCACTGGTCCCGGAGCAAAGTCGTGGTGCTGCTCGGATGGTGAGTCGGCAGGCGGGTGTGGCTGCCGGTTGCCAAGTGGTGCCGATCATTATCGACGAGTTAAATGCGGAGCTAGAGTGGTTGCCCCTCGCCGCAGATGGCGATCGACTAAATCAAGGCGATGAAATTGGCTCGTTGAGGGGGTCCGTTCGTGATCTTTTGGTGGCCGAACGCCTCGTTTTGAATCTGGTGGGGCGATTGACCGGCATTGCGACGTTGACGTCGGATTACCTAGCAGCCATCGCCGGAACGGAGGCCAAAATCTACGATACGCGAAAAACAACGCCCGGCTACCGTAGATTGGAAAAATATGCCGTTCGATGTGGAGGTGGGAGGAATCATCGTGGAGGTCTCTATGAAGCCGTTTTGATCAAAGATAATCACTTGGATTTCGGATTAAGTGACCTTGGGCAGCCATTCACTGCTGCTCAAGCGGTGGTCGCAGCCCGCGAGTTCCTCCATGAAACACTCTCGAAGACGCAAGCCGAAGAGATGATTCTCGAGATCGAAGTTGATAATCTTGAACAACTCGATCAGGTGTTGCCAAAGGCGCCAGATATCGTGTTGCTGGACAACATGACTCCGTCGTCGTTGGCAAATGCCGTCTCGCGACGAAATCGGATCGCTCCTCAGGTACAACTCGAGGCGTCAGGAGGCGTTAATTTAAAGACCGTTCGGGAGATAGCAGACAGCGGGGTCGATCGTATCAGTGTGGGAGCGTTGACCCATTCGGCCGCCTCGCTGGATATCGGAATGGATTGGCAATGTTGACGCGAGAAGAACTGACTTAAGTAATCAAATTCTGGGGCTGTCCGGCGACGAACGCGGAGATGTTGTCCACGGTGATTTGCATCAGGCGACGACGCGCTTCGAGCGTCGCCCAAGCCTGATGGGGTGTGATGAAACAATTCTTCGCTGAAAGTAGGGGATTGTCTGCGGTGATGGGTTCACGAGAGACTACATCGAGACCTGCGGCCGCGATCAGTCCATTATTCAATGCGTCGGCCACGTCAGCCTCAACAATCAAATCGCCGCGTCCCGCATTGATCAAGACCAACGATGATTTGCATTGGACCAGTAAATTACGGTTCACAAGCCCCTTGGTCTGATCGGTGAGCGGACAATTCAAACTGATGATATCGGCGCGCCGAGTTAGCGTCTCGATGTCGGTCCACTCGAATGGTGAGTAACTCGGGCGATCTTTTTGACTGCGCGAATTCGCCAACACTTGCATGCCAAACGCGTGTGCCAATTGGCCAACTGCACGGCCGATGCGACCGAATCCGACGATACCGATGCTCTTGCCCGTTAGTTCGGTGAGAGGCTGCTTCCAAAAACTGAAATCTTGCCGCGCTGACCATTCGCCCGCTCGCACGGCTGTGTCATGGATGTCGACTCGATGCATAATGTGAAGTATTAAAGCGAATATGTGTTGTGCCACCGAATCCGTACCGTATACCGGCACATTCGACGCTGAGATCCCCAGTTCACGCGCCATGTTGGTGTCGACGCAGTCGTGACCGGTGGCGGTAACCGTGATGAATTTTAGCTCCGGCAATGCTTTCAACAGGCGCTCGTCCAGGCGAACTTTGTTGGTCACCAGCACTTGGGCCCCCCGACAGCGATCAAGTAACTCGGCCTCGGAGCTTCGATCGTGGACCGTGACCTCCCCGAGAGTCTCGAGCCCTGTCCATGGATTGTCGCCCGGATTCAGAGTTGAGCCGTCAAGTACGACGATTTTCACGGTCTTTTCCTCTCGTTAACACTGCTGCGAAATCGTATTCAGAATCGTAACTAGATTAACCCACTTCTGGGTTCAGGCCCATGGCGTGACCGGTTGCGACCCGCTGTTTTTCAGGCGGAATTTGGTTTGTTGATAAAAAAAAACTGCTTTATATGAAAAAACTTCAAAAATCGCGCCCTTTCGCTTACACTAACCTCCAATCACTTAAAGCCATGCCGGTTAGGGAGACTTCGTGAGACCGTTGGGAGCTTGCCGTGCAAATTACGGATGTACAAGTCAATCTGTGCGAGGGTAGCGAAGATCGCCTTCGGGCCTACTGCGCTATCGTGATCGATAACGAATTTGTGGTGCACAATATTCGAATTATCGAAAAATCAAATGGATTGCTGATTGCGATGCCGAGTCGTAAGCTGACGCTCAAGTGCCCATCGTGTCGGATGAAAAATCCAGTGGACGCCAAGTTCTGCATGACGTGCGGCGATGCGTGTGATCGGGAAGAAGCTGATCGCCAAGCAGAGGCGAAAATTCATTTTGATATCGCCCATCCCATCAATCCAGTTTGTCGCCAAATGATTGAATCGGCCGTCTTGGAGGCTTACCGAAAAGCTCGTGGCTCGATGGTGGAGAAAGTGGGTTAGCGAGTTGATGCTGTGAGGCGAGTGGTTTTTGGGGGATTTCTGCCTTTCGTATTGCTGGCAAGCGATTTTTAATTCCCCAATTTGTTTCGGCTTCCGATATTTCGGGTGGAGATTGGGACCACTCGATGGATGTTCTATCCAAAATGACTCCGTCAGTGAACGGTCGGTGGGCTGGGTGCGTCCAACTAAAGTCTTGCCGGATTGAATGGTGTGCGGGGGATCGTTCCCGATGCGCGGGCTCGCAGTAGTGGTCGAAGGCGGTCGATAACCTCTTGTGTTTGACGGTTTGAATGTATCGCCAAATTGTCAAATTCGAATGGATCGTTTTGGTGATCGTAAAGCTCGACCCCTGATTTCCCTTCTGCCCATTCGGTAAATCTCCAACGTGTTGTGCGGATCGTGCAACCCATTACGGGTTGGTGGAGACGATCATCGGCAGGCCGCAGGATCTGGGTCACAGCCAAACCGCTCCAGTTGGCCGCGGGGTTCGTGAGCAGCGGGGAAAGATCTTGTCCAGCGAGTGCTGTCGGCGTTGGGACTTTCGCGAGCTTCGTCAGTGTTGGATAGATATCTACGAATTCCACAATTCCTTGCGCTGATCGGCCGTTCCCCTGCGCACTCGGGTGGCGAATGATCAAGGGCGCACGAGCTGACTGTTCAAATAGGGTTCGTTTTTGCCAGATGCCGTTGTGTTCACCCAAATGGTAACCATGGTCGCTCCAGAGAACGACGATCGTATTCTCGGCCAGTTCAAACCGGTCGAGAGCGTCGAGTAGACGCCCCACTTGGGCATCAATAAATGAGACGCTTGCGTAATAAGCTTGTCGGGCGGAACGCAACACATTGCGTTTGAGATTGTAATTCGGGATTGGGCAATTGTGGGCGAACGCTGCTACGGGGATGTCCCCACGATCGTTGGCTGGTGCGTAAGGCAGTCGCATCGTGATGAGTGGATAGAGCTGGAAATATTTTTTTGGAGCAACAAAGGGTGTGTGAGGACGAAAAAAACCAACGCCCAAGAAAAAGGGACGCTTGCCTGAATTTGCCATCCAGCGAATTGCTTCACTGGCAATCATACCGTCCGTCTGTTCTTCATCCGTTCCCTCGGCGGCTAACCAACTCAAGGCGCCACTGATCTTTCGATGGGGCTCTGCGTTGAAAACGAGTCTTTCGTCGGACTTGTCTCGCCCTCGTGGGTTGAGGGTCTGATCCCAGGAAGGAGGATCATCAAATCCATTGGTTCCAATGGCTGCTGGAACATTGTAGTGGTAGATCTTGCCGACGCGCGCGGTGGTATAGCCGCTCGATCGGAAGGCTTGAGGCAAAGTGACGACCTGGGGGAGTTCGTCACGGAAGTGTCGGTCGAGATCGTACACTTTGATCTGGTCGGGACGGAGCCCCGTCATCACAGATGCTCGACTCGGGTTACAGAGAGGGATTTGATTGTAGGCTCGCTCGAATTTCACGCCCGTTGCAGCCAGGCGGTCGATGTGGGGTGTCTTTGCCGTGCTGTCGCCATAGCAGCCCAAGCTGCATGCTAGATCGTCAACGGCGATGAACAAAACATTGGGGGGCTTTGACTCGTCGGCCAGCGATGCGGAGCCAAGCAAGATGGCAACGCAAAATGGAGAAAGCCAAAGCTGTTTTCGCTTTTTTGTGGAGCGGCTTCGAATCACTTGACCAATATTCCTGAATCGGGGTTCTGCGGAGATCGGGGTTCTGCGGAGATTCGCATTCTCGCTTCTGGCTGGTCAATTCGCAAATTGTCTCAATTCGAGAGTCTTGCGAGAACACCGGTTTGCTAGATAAAGTGTCCGGTAAGGTTCGGAAGCTTATTCGGGGAGTTGTTACCGTCATGCGAGTTTGTCTTTTATTGGTCTTTTCGCTCTGCTGCGGTTGTAGCCGCCATGTGGCCGTGGAGGAAATCTCGGTCGACAAGCGGAAGAAACCGAACGATCTGCCGGTATTTGTCGCCCGTGATACGGATTGGCCCAGCTGGCGCGGCCCTCTGCAAAATGGGATATCTGTCTCACCGCCGGCACCCACCTCCTGGAGTGATTCGACCAATGTTTCCTGGAAAAGCCAGGTTCCCGGGCGTGGACATGGTTCACCGGTGATTGTCGGATCGCATGTCTATGTTGCCAGTGCCATTGATGCGCAACAGCAGCAGTTGGTGATGGCATTTAATCGGAAGACGGGAGCAGAAGTTTGGCGGACGATAGTCCATCAAGGCCCGTTGACGAAATCAGGTAAGATGCATCCGAAGGGGACGCATGCAAACGGAACGGTTGCCTGTGACGACCAGCACATGTTTGTAGCATTCCTGACCGAGAATTCGATCGTGGTTTCGGCATTGGATTTTGACGGCCAACTGATTTGGCAAAAGAAACTCGGTGCCTTCAATTCGAAGTTCGGATACGCCCCCTCCCCCGTTGTCTATAAGTCGTTCGTCATTTTTGCTGCCGACAATCAGGGTGGCGGCTATTTGGCAGCGCTTGATCGTCGAACCGGAGAGATCGTCTGGCGAAAAGCCCGATCGAACCACAGCAGTTACTCGTCGCCCGTCGTGGCGACTGTCGATGGCAAAGAGCAACTCTTGATCAGTGGGAGTCATCAGGTGAGCAGCTACGATCCTGGAAGCGGTGAGCTGATTTGGTCGTGTGAAGGTACGACGGAAGCGACTTGTGGCACCGTGGTCTGGAACGAGTCAACGGTGTTTGCCAGTGGAGGATATCCCGATTCTCAAACGTTGGCGGTACGTGCGGATGGTTCCGGACAGATTGAGTGGAGCAATTCAGTTAGATGTTATGAAACTTCGATGTTGCTTGTTGGTGACGAATTGTATGCGGTCACGGACAATGGCATCGCCTATTGCTGGGACGCCAAGTCGGGTGTTGTAAACTGGAAAAAAAGACTTGGCGGGAATTTTAGCGCTTCCCCCGTTTACTGTGACGGCGAAATCTATGCGGCCAATTTACGCGGTGAGACATTCGTTTTTCGAGCCAATAAGAACCTTTATCAGATGACCGCAATGAATGTGTTAGGCAGCGATGCCTACGCGTCGCCAGCCATTTGTGACGGCCAGATTTTTATGAGAGTTGGGAGTGAAGAGGAAGGTCACCGACAAGAATGGCTGTATTGCCTTGGCGGGCCCCCACTTTCAAACTCCAAAAGAGCGAATCACGGCGGCAATTAGGGTTGCTGAGCGGGTGGGGCAGGCAGAATTCTTGTTTTTTGAGGCCCGGCAGCGGAGGGCACGGGACTCGAACCCGCAACTCCTTACGGAGCACCTCATTTCCAATGAGGCCGCTAGCCATTCGCTTACCCTCCAGCACGATCGCTGGGCAAAAAAGGCCCAGCTGGAACGTTTACGAATCGTACTCGATCAAACAGCCGAAGGCTAGGCGAACTCCGCATGGATGGCAATCGCTTGATTAACTTCTTTTGCTCTGCACTGATTTCATCGATTACTCCACGAAAAATCTGTCAGGTCGATACTTTGTTCCCTGCCGACGACGGGCGGCTGTCGGTAAAAGTCGACTGGTTACGTTGCTGTCACTCGATTAAGATGCTTCCGGTATGGCTGACGATCCGCCACTGCGATTCAGGTGGATTGGAAATGCCCGCTGGCTCTCGAACGCCATCTCGCTTGTCTCCTCTTTTAAAGCAAGATTTCAACGCCCGTGCATCACGAATACATCAGAACGCAGTCGCAGCTCGAGATTTTTTGCGGAAAACTACGCAGCGTGGAGCGAATCGGATTCGATACGGAATTTGTCTCGGAGGACACCTACCGTCCGGACCTTTGTCTGATCCAGATTGCTGCAGATGATTTGTTGGCGGTGATTGATCCCAAAGAGGTCGAATCGGTGCGACCCTTCTGGGATGTTCTTTCGAGTGGAGAGCATGAAACGATTGCGCACGCGGGTCGGGAAGAATTGCGATTTTGCCTGCACGAGATGGGAAAGCGGCCAACGCGCTTGTTCGATACTCAAATCGCGGCGGGGATGATTGGTTTGGAATATCCAGCCGCCTATGGCAAGCTGCTGGCGAAATTGCTCGATCGGACCCTGGCGAAGGGTGAAACTCGCACCGATTGGCGGCGACGACCTTTGTCCGATCGGCAGATCGAATATGCCTTGCAGGACGTTTTGTACCTCGAGCCACTCTACGAACGTATCAATGGCCGTTTGGAAGAGCTACACCGTCGAGCTTGGTTTGATGATGAAATGGATCAGTGGCAAAAGGAAATCGAAGATTTTGAGCAACGAGAGAATTGGCGGCGCGTCTCAGGTACGTCGGGCCTATCTGAAAAGGCGATGGTGATCGTGCGCGAAATTTGGCGTTGGCGTGAGGAGCAAGCCGAAGCCCAAGATCGTCCCCCGCGTCGAATTCTCCGTGATGATTTGATTGTGGAGATGGCGCGGCGTGGGAAAAGCGATGTGAAGCAGTTACGAGCGATTCGCGGGATCGAACGGAGTCTTGCTAAGCGACACTTTCCAGAGATCAGTGAAAGTATTCAGCGAGCTTTGGATTTGCCCAAAAATGAATGGCCTTCCGTTCGTCGCAATCGATCCTCCAATCAGGCGAGCCTTGTTGGACAATTCATCGCCACGGCACTAAGCACCGTATGTCGGTCTCAAAACTTGGCCCCAAGTTTGGTGGGAACCGTACAGGATGTGCGCGATCTGGTGGATTATCGACTTGTCGATAATCCGGCTGCCGACCCACCTGCCTTGGCGACCGGTTGGCGCGCGGAAGTCGTTGGCCGTACGCTTGACGACGTGCTGGAGGGAAGAACGGCAATTCGCATTCGGAACCCGCTTTCTGATTCGCCGTTGGCACTTGAGCCGGTGGATGCGCCGAACAGGGCGTAATTAGTCCGGGTTTGCATTGAATGCGACAAGAAAAAAGGGCTGTCAGATTACCGACAGCCCTTTGCCTGCTCTCTGCTCCGACGGGAAGACGAAGCAGTGCTGTTGCGATTTGGATCAGCGATTTTCCGGCGATTCTGTTGTGTGCTCGGCTTGTCGAATTGGATCGTTATCACCGAAAAACCTCGTCCACTCTTCGACGGCCAGTTTCGTTTCGGGATCCACACATTCTAATTCGGCCCGGAAGACATGATCGCCAGCTCGGTGGGCTTGAGCAGTGATCTTGATCACCATCTCTTGCCCAGCTCCCAGACGAGGGATCCGTTCAATGATCACTTCTCCCTCCGTTACCGTTCCACGCCAACCGCGGACTGCTGCGGGTTCGATTCCTTCTGAAAAGAATCCGAACAGCTGGATATCTGTGGCGGCCTTAGTGCCTCGGTTTTGGATCCGGATTTCATATGCCACGTCGTCGCCCACTGCGACAGCGCCTTGGGGGTCGTCGACCGTCATTTTCAAGTCGGCGAGTGATTCAACTGAGGTGACAGTCGAACCGAGAGCACTGATATCTCCCTGGGCGACCGCACGCATGTCGAGTCGATTGTTGCCGGGAGAGACAAGCACGCATTCCAATTCCAAGACTCGTGTTGCTCCGGGGCGTACCGATCCAACTTGCCATTGAACTTGCCCATGGTTGGCCTCCAGGCTGCCACCGGCACTGCTGGAAACGTTTTGGGCTCCGGCTGGTAAAGTTGCGATGGCAACCACGTCTCGTGCAGTTGCGTCACCAGAGTTGGTGACACGAATTGCAAACCGTGCTCGTGTGCCAGCATATTTCATCGGAGGACCTGCCACAGCGACTTCTAGAACCGCACGACGTACCAAGACGTCCTGGGCGCCTTGAGCCCGCAGGCCACCGTCGGCTGAGGTTTCAGCTCGCACTTGGAGACGACCCGTTTGGCGTGCCGTTAATTCAACCTCGATCGTGCGGCGGGTTCCAGACTTGATCGTGCCGATGTTGCGAACACCGGCCGTTTTTTCGCTCGGCACGAGTGGCATCAAGTTCAGGATCACATTCTCCGCGTCACCCGTACCCGGATTGGAAACCGTAATCGTGTAGATTTTTGTTTCACCAAACAACACATCCTGAGGACCGATCACAGACATTTCTAACTTGGGCTCTTGGACTTGAATTTGAGCTGTCGTCTGTGCCGGCATGAACGTCCAACTAACTCCCAGGTCAAGGGGGCGACTGCCGCGTGGAATAATTCGTAATTTGAGTTTTTCAGACGTACCTCCATTGAGACGTGCAACTGACCAGCTCAAGGCTGAATCCCCTTGCTCATCGGGCTCAATACGCGTTGAACCGAGGCTTGCGTCCTGTTGAACAACTTCGACCCAATGAGGAACGTTCATCTTGACCGTTACGTCTTTAGCGTCGATTTTTCCGCTGTTTGTTAGGTCGAATTCGAAAATCGATTCTTTGCCCACGACGATTGTGCGAGGACCTCGTGTCGTGACCGATAACACAGGGCTCTCATTCGTGATCAGAACGGTTTCATGGGAGTTTTTGTTTTGAACCGTTGGGTTCGAGGCCTCTGCAGTCATGGAAGTGACGGGCAGATTCTTGGCCGCTTCGGTTTGGGCCGCTTCGGTTTGGGCTAGTGCAGTTTTTGCGGCGACCGGCTTGGTCGGGCTGCTTGGCTTTTGAGCGACCCGAGTTGTCGCATTCGGCGATACATCCTCTGAAATCGTCGGCTGCTTCATCACCGAAGGTAGATTCGTGACATCGTTTTCTGCCAAGATGGGAGTCGTTGCTGCCGTTTCCGGTGACTTTGCAGCACCTGTCTCTTGGGGATCGTTCGATGGCGGCTCGGTGGCCGTTTTCGTCGCAACTGGAGCGGTTGGATCAACTGTCTTGACCGCCGTCGTGGCCGGGTCGGAGGTCGCGTTGGCAATCGGCTTTTTGGGCGGCCCGGCTTCCGCGGCCTGGGGCGCCGATTGGCTCTGGTTGCCTACCTTGCTCGGTTTTGGAGTTCGAACGCTGTTCCGGCGTCGAGACGATTTGGGTTGGGTCTCGACAGGTTTCAGCTGATCGAAGACGACAGAGCGTTGAATCTGACGCAGTCGGTTCGAGACGCCTTTCGGCTTCTGCTCGTCCTTCCCTGTTGTGTCAAAATGGGCGGCCGGTACTGCTCCGGTCTGCTGAGGATCGGTCAAAGCGGCTGGTTTCTTATCCTGGTCAAACCAGCCAGCAGGCAAAGTGGCTCGGCGGTGAATCACCGGAGCCGCACTTTGTACGCGTCGACTCGTGGTTTCTGGCTGGCTAGTGTCTCCCGTTTGGGCTTGCGCACAAACGGCTGTTGCCAGTAAGCTGGCAATGGTAATCGCGAAGAGGGGGTGTTTTGTTAGCATCGCTCTTTCCCGTCGAAACAGAGATTTATTTTTGGCGCGTGATTGATATCGGTTGGAGGAGAGCTGAGGATTGAATAAGATTTTCCGATTGGGGAAAATTTACTACTGCTATTGCCGGCAGTGCTCTCTGGGTTGGCTGCGTGAAGAGGTAAGCGATGAGTACAAGGCGAGAAAAGATCGAGGCGATGCTGGCAGATGATCCGACGGACGTGTTTTTGCGTTACAGTTTGGCGATGGAATGGGCCAAGGAAGGTGAAAACGAAGCGAGTCTGCTTGGCCTAGAGCAGCTAATGAAAGAAAGTCCGCCCTATGTGCCGGCATTTTTTATGGCCGCGCAGCAGTTGGCCGGATTGTCGCGTGTCAGCGAGGCCCGTGAGAAATTACGGGACGGCATTGAGCAGGCACGCCAGCAAGGCAACACGCATGCGGCCGGAGAAATGAGCGAATTTCTGGCTTCGTTGGGGGTCTCGGATCCCTAAACGGGTGGTTTCGGGATCCAAAGGTTCAAGAGGAATGGCATGCGGAGGCAATGGAGCAAGAGCCGCATCCTGTGCCGCAGCCACTTGCCGATTCCGTTCCACAGTCGGGGCCGCAGCCACGGCTGACCGCGTCGGCGAATTGTCGGAATTGAACCTTTGACTCGTACGCTTCGCTCAAATCCCGCGTGATGCTCTCGATTTCCGGCGTGACTTCGCCCAAAAAGTAAAAATAGAGGGACTGACCATCGAATAGATGCTCGACATCCATCAGGGTTGCATTGATCTCCCGCTCAGTCAGCAGAGAAACACATTCCGCGTAGGCCTGTTCTTGATGTTTTTCGATCCGAGCGAGCAGCAGCTCGTCCTCGGGAGTGACCGATCTCAGTAAAGTGCCGTCAGCAACGCTGTCTGAGGAAAATTCGTCGGCCATTCCGAGGACTTCTCCGATTTCCAGTCCTCGGGAGGTTCGACAGACGACCCGACGTCCGTGAGCGTATTGTTGCCGATCGGCCGCCGTGAAACGGCCGATGTGGCCGAGTAGACCGATACGTACGAAGTGAATTGCGAGCAAATTGTTGACTCCAGGTTGAGAGCGAAGCACAAGGGCCAGTCCAAGAGGGCCGTGATTCGCCCAGGAATCGATACCATTCGGGCATTCCAGCGCCCGGACGATCGGGCGCCTCCCTCTGCTTATTGTCGGCCAGATCGCCGCCTTTGCCAAGCTCGGAGTGTTTCCTTGTTTGAACCGGGTTGCTCAAGCGGCCTTACTACTGTTAACTTCGTGCTAGATATTCGAGGCGGACGCCGCCCTTTGCGGCGGATTTCGACCGGTCTCCATCGCGATTTACCATCGGTAACCTGTTGGATTTTAGGCAAGATGCAAGCAAATCAACAATCAGTATCCGTTTCCACTTACGGTCATTGGGATAACCTGGCTCGGAACGTGCTCGATCAACAACTGACCTCCTTCGAGCAAGCTTTAGAAATTATTCAATCACCGGATGAGCAGCTTTTGGAGTTAATGGCGGCTGCCTATCGAATCCGTAAGCATTACTTTCAAAACACGGTGCAGCTCTACTTCTTGATGAACGCGAAGAGTGGATTGTGCCCGGAAGACTGTTCTTATTGTTCGCAATCGAAGGTGGCCGATGCGGAAATTCCTCGCTACAACTTGTTGAGCGAGGAGAAGCTCATGGAGGGGGCTCGGATCGCGTTCGAGCGTGAGTCCAAGACCTACTGCATTGTGATTTCGGCCAGAGGCCCGAATGAGCGCGAAATCGATGCGGTGACAACAATCGTTCCCCAAATTAAGGCCAAATACGACCTGAAGATTTGCGCCTGCCTGGGGCTGCTCTCACCGGAACAAGCCGCCCGACTGAAAGAGTGTGGTGTGGATCGTGTTAATCACAATGTGAACACGAGTTCCGAATACTATTCTCAAGTTTGCAGTACGCATACGTATGAAGATCGAGTGGACACGTTGAAGGCAGTTCGAGATGCGGGTATGGAACTGTGCAGTGGTGGCATCGTGGGCATGGGAGAGTCCGACGAAGATGTGGTGCGAATGGCTTTGGAGCTGCGAGAGCTGGGCGTGGAATCGATTCCGGTGAACTTCCTCAATTCGATTGATGGTACGCCTTTGCAAGAAACGAATCGTTTGAATCCTCGCTACTGTCTCAAGACGCTCGCCATGTTTCGTTTTGTCAATCCAAGCCGCGAGATTCGAATCGCTGGCGGTCGCGAAATTCATCTTGGCAGCATGCAAGCCCTGGGGCTTTATGCGGCCAACTCCATGTTCGTGGGTGATTATTTGACAACGGAAGGTCAAGCGCCGACGAGTGATTATCGCATGATTGAAGAGATGGGCTTCACCGTTACACGCTCCAGTGAAACCGCAACTTGTTTGCCCTCCTGACTGACAGTTCGCGCGCGTCGGATTTTACTTTTTGTTGAGTCCCCTGCCCCATGCGATCATCTTGTAGCATTACCGCTGAGCAGTTGGGCGTTACCTTTGCCGGTAATGCTCCCACACTTGAGTCGGTTGATTTGTGTTGTGCTCCAGGCACGTTTGTCACAATCGTGGGCCCGAGCGGTTGCGGTAAATCGACATTCTTGCGTTGTGTTGCGAATTTGCAGCAGCCCACCATCGGCAGGCTCCAGATCGCGGAGGCGAATGGTCAAACGCCACGAGTTGCGTTTGTCTTTCAGGACCCCACGTTGTTGCCTTGGCGGAATGTCCAGCAGAATATCGAGTTGCCACTTGAGCTTCGGCGAGAACCGGTGGCCGATCGCCGTTCTCAAGCGATGTCCGCTTTGCGTCAAGTTGGCCTTGTCGATGACGACGCGCTTAAATTTCCACACATGCTGTCGGGCGGTATGCGGATGCGTGTGTCATTGGCTCGGGCGCTGATCACCAAGCCTCGCGTGTTGCTGCTAGATGAACCGTTTGCCGCGTTGGATGAAATTTCACGGCAGCAGTTGAATGAAGAGTTACTACGGTTGTGGGGGGAACAGGGGTGGACCACGCTTTTTGTTACCCATAATGTCAATGAAGCGGTTTTTCTTAGTCAACGCGTACTTGTGATGAGCCAGCGGCCCGGCAAGATCGCCGCAGATTTTTCGATCGATTTTGATCAGCCTCGAGATTCCCAGTTGCGGTCATCCTTGGAATTTGCAGAGTTGACAGGGCGCGTTTCAGCGGCTTTGCGGGAGGCTGCAGTATGAATCAGTTTCTCGGCTTTTTGATCGCCCGCGTGTTTCCACCCGTCGTGGCTGCCGTGTTGTTTGTTTTTATTTGGGCCGTGGTAATTCGACTCTTTCAGATTCAAAGTTTTCTTGCGCCTTCACCCAGTCAGGTCTGGAGCGTTTTTGCACACGATAGCCCGTCGCTGTTAAATGCGACTTGGCTGACTGGAAAGGCAGCTATTTCCGGCTTGTTGCTCAGTGTTGCAGTCGGTTTTCTGACTGCCTCGCTGTTTTCGCAATCATCTCTGCTTCGATACAGCCTTTACCCGTACGCGATTTTTTTGCAAACGGTCCCCGTAGTGGCCATTGCTCCGCTGCTGGTGATGTGGTTTGGCTATGGGACCACCGGAGTGATTGCGGTCGCTTTTATTTTGAGTCTCTTCCCGATTATTGCCAACGTCACCGAAGGGATGACTTCTGTGCCGTTGCCGTTACGTGAGTTGTTTAATCTCAATCAGGCCTCTCGGTTACAGCAATTTCTCAAACTTCAGGTGCCCCACTCCCTTCCGTTTTTGGTGACCGGCGTGCGGACTTCCAGTGGGCTCTCGGTGATTGGCGCTATCGTAGGCGAGTTTTTTGTCGGTTATGGTGGCGAAGGATTTGGATTAGGTTATCTCATTCGAAGTTCTGCAGAGCGATATCAAACCGATCGCTTGTTCGCAGCCGTCCTATTGTCGACCTTGTTAGGTGTCGTTATTTTTGCGGCAGTGAGTTTGGTGGCCGAGAAAAGCCTTGCTCGTTTTCGCTATGCTTAGTCTCTTTCAGCCAGCTGAGCGACGATGGGCTGCCGCGTGTGAAAGTGACTTCTGTCACGGTTTTTGTACCGAGAGGATGAGCAGATGAAGAGTCGGTGGGTTGCATGCAGTTGTGCGACGTTGCTGTTGGTGGGGTGCCTGTTGGTGGGGTGCCAGCCAAGTGACGTTGTTGAGCCCGGGGCGGAGCCGACGATCAAACTAGGTTTGAACTGGTTTCCGGATTCGCAGCACGGGGGATTTTATGCGGCACAACACTTCGGTTTCTTTGCCGATGAGGGACTTACGGTAAAAATTGAACCGGGGGGCCCGGCCGCCCCAATTGTGCAAAATGTCGGTTTGAATCGAGTAGAATTTGGAGTTGGGAACGCCGATCAAATTCTGATGGCACGCGAGCAACAGATTCCCGTCGTTGCTCTGATGGCGGCAATGCGGAACAGTCCTCGCTGTATCATGGTTCATCAAGAAACCGGGATTCAGAATTTCTCGGAGCTCGCTGATGTGAAGTTGGCCTTGGGGGCCGGTAAGGCCTTCGTTAAATTTCTTGACGAAAAAGGTGTTTTGAAACACGTGCAAGTTGTCTCCTATACGGGAAGTATTGCACCGTTTCTCGCTGATAATCGCTTTGCACAGCAGGCCTATGTGTTCAGTGAGCCGTATGTTGCCGAGGAAAATGGTGCACACCCTGTCTGCATGATGGTCTCGGATTTGGGGTTTAATCCCTATAGCAGTTGTTTGTTCACAAATGAAAAATTGCTCAATGAGAATCCTGAACTTGTTGGGAAAGTGGTGCGGGCTGTTCGGCGTGGTTGGCAGGCCTACCTGCAAGATCCTGAGCCGGTCAATCAGTTGATTCATGCAGCCAATCCCGATATGGATCTGGAAAGTCTCAAGTTCGGTGCAACGGCGATCGCCGAATTGTGCTTGCCGGCTCACGCTGCTTCAGACTCAATCGGTGTGATGGATGATCGCCGTTGGCAAACGTTGAAATCTCAACTGGTTGAACTTGATTTTGTCAGTCAAGATACGCGGGTTGATCAAGCCTACACACTGCGGTTTCTGCGGAGCAGCTCGCCGGATTCTAGCTCGTCGTCTGCGCCCCAGTAGAGCGGGCGGCTGGCCCCTCAAGGGGCCTAGGCAATGATCTGAGCGATGTTTCCAGAGACATCGGTCAGTCGGAAGTCTCGTCCGGCATACTCAAAAGTTAAACGTTCGTGGTCCATCCCCATCAGATGCAAGATGGTGGCGTGAAGGTCATGGATGGTGCAGCGGTTTTCGACCGCGTAGTATCCATATTCGTCGGTCCGACCATATCGATAGCCCGCTTTTACGCCACCGCCTGCCATCCACATCGTGAATCCTTCTGGGTGGTGGTCACGACCCGGTTCGGCATTTCCTTTTTGGACGGTCGGCGTCCGGCCAAATTCACCACCCCAGATCACCAACGTATCTTCAAGTAGTCCTCGCGATTTCAAGTCTTTGATGAGAGCGGTGATCGGCTGATCGATTTGAGCCACATTCAGAGTATGCCCCTTCTCGAGATGGCTGTGTTGATCCCATTGTTCATTGTTGAACGGCAGTGAATGCGCATGGCTGACCTGGACAAAGCGGACGCCCCGCTCCGCGAGCCGCCTCGCCATTAGGCACTGACGGGCAAAGTTGGCAGTCGGTTCGCTGTCGAGGCCGTAAAGCTCTCGCGTCGCCTTCGATTCTTGCGAAAGATCGAGAGCTTCGGGGGCTGCCATCTGCATGCGAAAAGCGAGTTCGAAGGAAAGTAATCGGGCTTCTAATTCGGTGTCGACGCCCGACGGATCCCGCTGCGCTTGATGCAATTGTCGCAGCAATCGCAATTGCATTTTCTGTTTTTCTGGCGAGACGTTAGGGTTGGTCATTGAGTCGAAACGAGCGTCACGTGCCAGCGAATTGGGATAGCCAGGAGCTCCAAGCGAAACACCTTGGTGGATTGCGGGAAGGAATGAGGCGCCAAAATTATTCACGCCTCCGTGTAACGACGTTGGGCAAATCGTGATGAAGCTGGGCAGGTTTTGGTTCTCTGTGCCAAGCCCGTAACTGATCCAGGATCCGATGCTTGGGCGCACGTTCGCTTCCGCGCCTGTGTGGAGTTTCATGCAAGCTCCACCGTGAGCCACATTGGTTTCGCAGACAGAATGGATCATGCAAAGCTCGTCAGCAACCGTTGGCAAGTGCCGCCAAAGTTCACTCATCGGAAGTCCACTGCCACCACATGGGCGAAACTTCCATGGGGATTTCATCAGATTCCCGCGGTCCGCAAACGTGACCCGTGTTCCTTTGAATGGTAAAGGCTTTCCATCATCTTGTTTGAGCCTGGGCTTCGGATCAAACAAGTCAATATGTGAGGGTCCGCCGTGCATGAATAAAAAAATAACGCGTTTTGCACGAGCCATGTGATGACCCGCTTTCGGCTGCAATGCGGATGACGGGATCGAAGCGGCCGATGAGGATTCATGCAGTAATGCATTGAGTGCCAAGCCACCAAAGCCAGATGCTACGCCTTCTAGCACTTTGCGACGGGATATGATCCTGTCAGGAAGTTGTTTGAATAAGTTACTCATACGGTGGTCTGCGGTTTTTAGTCGACGTAGATGAATTCATGGGACATCATGAGTGTGTGGCAGAGCAACTGCCACGCCGTGGATTCTGCTGTTTTGTCGTCAGCGGATGGGTTACCTATTTGCTCCAAGAAGGTTTGAAGCCGATTTTTCGTGGCGGGATCGATGGGACGACCAAATAATTCAAAGTAGATGTTGTCAAGACGTTCGCTCGGGCTTGGCCGGCCCCGATTCGACTGAGTTGCGACTTGTGCTGCCTGCTCCATCATGAATGGACTATTCATCATCCAGAGGGATTGCGTGGGGACGGTCGTGCGCGAACGACGACCCACCGGACTGGAGGAATTTGGGAAATCAAAAAGTGTGAGAAATTTGAACAGGTTGGTGCGCACGACAGGGAGATAGATTGACCGACGTTGAGAGGCATAGTATTTCGCCCGATTGGCTTCGAGATCTTGCGGTGACGGATCTTGAGACTTGACCTGCACTGGGGCACCGTACATTTCCCGATCGAGTCGATTTGCATGGAGTAAAATGGCGTCGCGGATCAATTCTGCCTCGAGCCTCCTACGGGTGGCTTTCCAGTACCATTGATTTTCAGGGTCCTGCGCTTGTGCCAAGGGGTCCTCGACTTGGCTAGAACTCTGATAGGTATTGGAAGTCAAAATTTGGCGATGTAGCGATTTGATTGACCAATGGTGGCGGATTAATTCCTGAGCCAGATATTCGAGCAATTCGGGGTGAGTGGGACGGGCGCCCTTGATACCGAATTGATCCGGAGTCGTTACCAGTCCACGCCCAAAATGCCAGTGCCAGATGCGATTGGCCATCACGCGACTCGACAGGCTTGCCGCCAATCCACCAGGTTTTGTCAACCATTCCGCCAATTGCCAACGTCCGCTTTGATCGGCTGGAACGGCTGCGCGGTCCACTGCACTGAGAACTTCGGGGAATCTTCGAGCCACTTCGTCGCCCGGTGACAGATGATCACCTCGGAGATGGATTCTCGCATTGTCGACTTGGCCTTCGTGGACGGCCATGACAAGCGTCCCGGAAGGGCTGTTGGACTGGATTTTGGCCAGTTCGGCGTCCAATTGACTTGCGCTGTCCAGCAAATCGGCGACTTGATCGAGTGTCGAGCTAGGAATCAGTCGCCATTTGTCGATATGGGACATCATGGGTTCGGATTCAATTCGAAGCACGTGCTCGCCGACCGACAAGCGAACCTTGGTTTCGTTAATCCACTTTTGATGCTCGGGCATCCAGCCGCCGGTTTCCGAAGTAATTGCCTCGGCGGAAATGACGACTCCATCCAAGAGAATCTTGCCCGGTCTTGCCGTCTTGGCAGCGTATCTCAATTGAAGTTCGTAGTCCGCGTCGTTCTCAATGATAAAGTCGTATTCCACATAATTTTGCTGGCTTCCTGGATCTGAGATGATCCCAATGGTTGTCCCGTATTGTTCACGGTCAATCGATACGTTGCCGCGTTCGAATCGCTCCGCTTCACGTTGGACGAGCGGAGCATTTTTGAAGTGTTGCTCAAGTTGTTTCCGTAAGTGATCGCGAGCTCCACGGAGCTGTGCTACTTTGCTTGCGTGCTCATTACGAGCTGCTTGCAGTTTCGCAGTCTCGACTTCGCGGTCAGCAAGCTCAGTACTTTTGAAAATGCCAAATAATGCGTAATAGTCAGCGGTCGAGATCGGGTCAAATTTATGATCGTGACAACGAGCACAGCCAAGTGATAATCCTAGTAGCGATCGCCCAAGCGTATCAATCTGTTCATCGATCATGTCCGCTCTTTTTTTGACCGGATCCTGTTCTGCGAGTATCTTCATTCCGATTGCGAGGAATCCGGTTGCCGCAATTTGGTCGACAGGTAGTCCGCGATTGGTGAAAAGGTCACCCGCCAGCTGTTCCAGTAGAAAGCGATCGTACGTGGTGTCAGCGTTGAAGGCAGAGATCACATAGTCGCGATAATGGAAGGCATGGGGCAGTTTGTGATTTTCATCACCACCGTTGGAATCACCGTAGCGCGCTACATCAAGCCAATGACGCCCCCAGCGTTCTCCGTAATGGGGCGATGCCAACAATCGATCGATGAGCCTTGGCCAAGCATTGGCGGAAGTGTCATCGATGAATCTTCGGATTTCTTCTGGACTGGGAGGCAATCCAATCAGGTCAAAGTAAAGTCGCCTGATCAACGTGTAACGATCTGCACGTGGGGGGGGAGAAAGGCCATGCGATCTGAGTTCCGCCAAGATAAATCGATCCACTGGATTGGTAGACCAGTTGTCGCGGTTCACCATTGGAGGGCGTGCGGTACGGTGAGGCGTAAAGGCCCAGTGTCCCGGATACTGTGCTCCCTGTTCAATCCAGAGTCGCAGCAGCTCTCGCTCCGCTGCGGACAGTTGCTGAATTGCATCCGGTGGGGGCATTCGTTCGTCGGCCGAATCGTGTTCGATACGAATAATCAATTCGCTCGAGTTCGCGTCACCTGGCACAATGGGAGTTGCACCCGAGGGTAATAGTTCTGTACTGCCTGGCAACGTGTCGAGCCGCAGATCCGCCTCACGCTGTTCCGCATCTGGCCCATGGCATTGAAAGCATTTGGCGGCAAGGATCCGATGAGCTGCCTGAGCAGTTGTCGAGTCGCTCGGCTGCTGATCAGGTGAAGCCGCTGCCGAGTGAGCGAACGGTCCAATCAAGATCAGTATCCCCGTAATTCGCGTGACGAGCCGCAATGTCTTGGTCCTAAATAGCAGGAATATTGTTCATCAGCCCACCCTGCTATCCTAACAGATTGGCTCGATCCACGGCATCTCTGAGCCCGCTTGTCGGCCGATCGAGCGCCTGTTAGGTTGTCGGAACAACGGGTGTAACGACGGTCAATCCTATATGAGAGATTGCGGCAATGGATGATATTTCAGCGTTATTCAATAAACTTCGCAAGTTTGACACTCCGACCATTTGTAATGTAATTGAGCTATTTGATGTTCGACCGCGAAACCAAGGATTTATGGATCATCGGATTACCTGTGCATTTCCTGATTTACCGCCCATGATCGGTTTTGCGTCGACCGCGTCGTTTCGGTCGGATGAGCCGCCGGGAACGGGCGATGCTTACGGGAGCCTGCAAAACCAATTGGAAACGTTCGGTGAATTACCCGGGCCCGCCGTGGTGGTATTTCAAGACCTTGACGATCCGGCGGTGGGTGCCACTTTTGGTGAAGTCATGTGTTCGACCTATCGAGCATTTGGTTCGACCGGCTTGATTACGAGTGGCGGAGGGCGTGATTTGGAACAGGTGCGAGCAATCGACTTTCCCGTTTTTACCGGGTCGACGATCAGTTCGCATGCCGACTGTCACATTTTACACGTGGGTTTGCCAGTGCGAGTTGGAGGATTGACGGTCAGAACGGGTGACTTGTTGCATGGGGATGCCAACGGTATCACAAATCTACCCGTGGATATCGCCAACGAGGTGGCCGATATTGCTGAAGAGTTCATCGAAGCCGAGAAGATTGTAATTGATTATGTGCAGTCCGATGGCGAGAAGACGATCTCAGAATTTGCGAGTCGCAGCAAGGAAATGGCGGCGGCGATGAAACGGTTGCGAGAACAGGTGAGTCGAAGCAACTAACGACCCCCGACTTGAGTTCCATGCAGAAAGAAAGGAAACGAGATGTCGTTGCCTGGCATTAAGCAGTTCGATCTGACGGGTAAGGTTGCTATTGTCACGGGAGGATCCAAAGGGCTGGGGCAGTCGATGGCCGACGGGCTTGCCTCGGCGGGTGCCAATCTCTTGTTGGTCAGTCGCAATGCGGAAGAGGCCCAAGCGGTTGCAGCAAGTATCGCCTCGGAGCACGGGGTGCAAGCTCTCGGACTAGCTGCCGACGTGAGTGTCGCCGACGATGTCGAACAGATGGTAGAAGCGGCCACGAAAAAGTGGGGGCGGATTGACGTTCTTGTTAACAATGCCGGGGTCAATATTCGCGGTGCGATCGATCAGTTGACTTACGAGCAGTTTCGCGAAGTCCAGCGAATTAACGTGGATGGTATTTGGCTCTGTAGTCGCGCGGTGGTGCCTGCGATGAAGGCTGCTGGAGCCGGACGCATCATCAATCTGGGCAGCACGTTGGGGGTTGTGGGATTACAGAATCGAACCCCTTATGCAACGAGTAAGGGGGCGGTAGTTCAGATGACGCGCGCTTTAGCGTTAGAGCTCGCACCCTTTAACATCCTTTGTAACGCGATTTGTCCCGGACCTTTTTTGACGCCGATGAATCTACCGATCGCTGAGGAAAAACAGACGAAGGAATTTATTGTTGGTGCTGTTGCACTCGAACGTTGGGGGGAAATGGAAGAGATTCAAGGGGCCGCAATCTTCCTGGCCAGCGATGCGTCCAGTTATGTCACTGGCAGCATGCTCATGGTTGATGGCGGTTGGACAGCCCGTTGATCTAGCCCGTTGATCTAGCCCGTTTCTTGGCCCACTGAGACGCGGGGGACTGTTTTTTGTAAGGCTAGATTTCGAGTTCTGACCATGACTCGTCGGCGGCAAGTTCAAACAGTTTGTCGTGGTCTTGGAAAAGGCTTTCTTGGTCGAGCAGCGGTAGATCCAGTTGTGTTTCGTTGAATTCCAACAAAGATCTTGGGTCCAATTCGACTTTCGACACGGGCTCGTTATTGGCTTGCAAAATGAGGTCAGTTGAGGCGGGAGTAATCCATGAACTGCCTGTGGCAGCTGGGGCGTTATAGCTTCCCGATTGAAATGCGGCGACCAAGTCTCCGCTATCGAAATCACCGTCACAGTTCCAATCGCCGGTTGCCCAGGTTGCGTTGTTTTCTTTTTCGTCTTCGTATAGGCCAGCTTGGAAGACAAGCACGAGATCGGAGGAATTGAAAAGTCGGTCCAGATTGGCATCCCCTTCAGTCGTTTGAAGAACGCCTTGGATCAGTTCGCGATGGTCCTGTAAATCAACGTTCTCGTCTCCTGTGAGGTCGAACCGTACATCCGGATTGGCTTGCTGGATCTCGTTGCACAACAAGGTGATGTCATCATTGTTGACGACCCCATCCGCATTGAAATCGCCTCGGATTTCAACGTCGCCTTGGTACTGGCCAGGAGTAGGGGCGGCACCAACCCAAGCGGCAGCATCATTGCCATACCCGCCGCTCACGGATCTCTGGAGCGTGAGGCCGTTGCCGGCCGTGTTGGGCCACGGTTGCAGATTGTCGTAAATGACTTCGTCTTCCAGCATACGCGGAATTGTGTTGGGGGCGTCGGCGGGCGGGCTGTCCGGCCGTTGGATCGCGATGCGTTCTCCCAGATTACTCAGCTTTCCACGGTAACCGCCGATGACCGCCACGGATTCGTCGAGTGAATAATGGGCACGAAATGCGGCTAATCGGGTTGCATTATCAGGGGCTGCTGAATCCCAAGCGACTAACACGATCGAGCCATTTGCAGCAACGGTTGTCTGGGGCGTAAAGTCGAAATCAATTCCGCCTCGAATTCGCCAATTGGTTAGCTCAAGCGGGGTGCCAGTCGTGTTACTGATTTCAATAAACTCGAGATCGTCAGCAGTCAGAGTTGGATCGATAACGATGGCGGCCAGATTCGGGGTATCTGGTTGATACTGCACTTCGCTAATCAGTACAGGGCCCACGCGGGGTGTGGAGTTGGTTTGGCCCATCGTGACTTGCTGCATTCTGCCCAACCGTCCGGACCCGTTAGGTGTGCGTCCCAAGGACTCGCCGTTGGGTGTCGCCCAGAAATGTACCTCGTCGACGAATTGGCTTACCTGTCCATTGACTAACGTTGTCAGCCAGACATCGTCTCCGTTTGCACCGCTCAAGGAAAAATGATTTGGCGCCGGAGTGAGTGGAGTGGGATTGAAATCCGCCTCATCGAAAACGAGATAGTTGTTCGGAGGCAGGATTGTTCCTGCGGGGATCTGATATTTGGATAATTCACTTCCTGAGTCACTCAGGTACCAGCCACCCATGTCAATTGATTCGGCGCTGGCGTTGTAAAGTTCGATGGAATCGGATGCCGTCAGCGGAGGATCCGTATGAGCAAGGATTTCATTGACGACGATCCCGATTTCAGCGGCGCCAGCCTGTCCAGGGGATCCGCCCCGTTCAACGCTGCCGCGCCAACGATAGTGCTTGTTGAGTTGATCGGTGGGGGTTGAGCTTTCGTCGGCCAGTTGTAAGCTGGCGCCGAGCCCATCGGCACTCTGAGGCCAGAGTGCTCCGTCCTGATAATCGAGTGCCACGATCAGGCGGTCTGCCGCGTCCTTTAACTCAATCTGTTCACCTCCGTTGTTCAGATTTCCATCCGTAAATTCGCCCAACACGCGCGGACTGTCACCGTACCGCAGGCGGAATGCAGTTTCGTTGCGTACGAGCACAGCGTGTTCGCCAGCTGTTAAGTCGATGTTTGGAAAGACAAAATCAATTCCGGCATTGAAGTAACTGCCGACTAAATTGACTGTCGCGTCGCTAAGATTTCGTAATTCGATGAATTCGAAGTCGTCGTCGGTCGCTGCAGGCAGTTGGGCTAATTCAGCTGCCGTTGGATCGTGGGGGTGATAATTAACTTCGGTCATGACGATCTGAGGTGTTTCGGTGACGAAAATCTCAGTGGCCAAACTGGTCCATGTGTTCTGACCATCGACGAACAATCGAGCATTGATTTCTGTGTTTTCCGAGATCGTGATCGGGCGGTCATATTGGTAAACGTTCTCGGGCAGTTCCAGGTCCGTGGAGGTTGCGACAAGCTCAGCGTCAATCAAAAAGTCACTGCTACTTGGATTTGCATTGAGACCTTGAATGATCAGGTAGTTCTTGCCTTCTTGAACATATTTTGCGGATCGGCTGACATCAAAGTCAAGGAAGGTTACCGCGGTGTTGTCACCGTGTGTGCCTGTGGCTCTTGCGTTGTAAGGCAGGTCATCGATCGGGAGTTGGCTTGCGTTACCAGGTGCGTTGGCACGAGCAATTTCAACCGGCGTGTCAAGTGCGGTGTGCCAAAGGTATGCGACAAATCCGTCATCGTAACGCATGCGCAGCCGCAGGCTATTGGCGTCCGCCTGCTCCGCGGTGGCATCGAAGGGAATTCGAACGTACACGGACGTATTGGCGTTGTTCATCTCGCTTTCAACATCGGTGCGAATATACGGGTCGTAGGTCGTGTTTTCGTCGTAACCTACCCCCAATCGACCACGAGTCCAGCTCTCGCCGTTCGTACCGAGTACGTAATTGGGGTGCATGAAACAATCGGTTGGGGTGTCCAGTGACAATGAGTCACATTCGTTGATGAGATTGTTGTTACTGGGCACCAGGATGTCTGCCGAACTGCCACCTGAGAATAGTTTCAATTCGTCTCCGACGACCACCGGTTGCCGAGGATCAGAACCGTCGGTGGTGTAATAAGCCGTTTGTCCGTTGGGGACTCCGAGTGAGACGGATGCGGGGGCTGTTACGGCGCCACCCGCGGGCGTCATGGTGGGGCCAGCTGGGAACTGTTCATCGATCCATTCAGTGCGACGCTCTACAAAATCCTTCATGATGTAGATGTAGTCGCCATATTCATTAGGGCGTCCACCTCCCGGTAGTGGTGAGCTCGGGCAACTACCTTGTCCGAAAAAGCAATTTGGCCATTGGTAGGAAGCAACGTTGTTCCACTTGTCGAAATTGCGGGAGATTGGATTAGAAGGTTGGCTGGAAAGCGGACGATCCAAACGTGGATTGCCATTGGACAGGGCATTCACTGCCGTGTCGATGTCGTTCAGCAAAGATTCGGTGCTCCAGACCGAGGCGCGCAATTCCTGCCAACGATCGATCACGCGTTGTTCGAAATTGGGATCTTCAAATAGGCGGTCCCAGTAGGGGTACTGGGAACTGCTGATGCCGGTGTGGTACCAGCCTTCGGGATAAGCGCCCTGCAAGTAATTACCATTCCCAAGCGAAAGATTGAAATCCCACGCCGGCCCCTGCTCGATCTTGCCACCTCGATCCTTGTGGTAGTAAGTACTGAGGCGGAAGCCGTCAATGTTCTTCGTCATCTCAACCAGTAGCCATGTCTCCGCCCATGAGTCGACGTCGATATATTTTGCGTAGCCGACGTCGGGGTTAGTAAAGTTGGGGCCATACAAGGCTGCTTCAAATTCGTTGATGTGGCTTCGGAGCCAGTTTTTTTGCGTTGTGGTGATCTGGCTGTCATCCGGATCGACCATACGCAGTTCCTGGTTACGACTGGTGGTGAAAGGTTGGTCACCCGCCCCCGGTTTGTCTTTCTTCCAGATATATCCGCCGGTGATCTCCGGAGCACTGCGATCCTGAGGAGTGATCTCAGCGATATCTACCCGGTTATCGTCGATCTTGATTTTTTCAAGCAAAACGTAGGTGCCACGATAGTCACCTCGGTAACTCACGCTGCCGCCGCCTTGATTGACAAAGACTTCGACCAAGCGAGCTCGCGGCGCATAGAGCCCTGCGTTGTTGCTCCACAAGAATGTCATGTAGTTGTTGAGTTGTGTCTTGTCCGAATAAGGGCCATTCAGCACCCAGTCAGATTCGGCTGGCAGCCCGAAGAACGAAGCAGCTTTGTCATCGGCTCGAGACGCGCTGATCGGTCGAGTGTCGGAATTAAGTTCGTCCCATAACTCGAGGGCGTATTGTTTTTTGGAGAAGCCCTGTGACGATTGGCCGCGAATTCTCATGCCACCGCGACCACCGAAGTCGGGTTCATCCAGGATGCTGGCAGCGCCGTCTTCGCCCGGGTCGATAAAGATGCCTGCCACCGGTTGCAGTAGTCGATCTTGGCTCTCGATATTGCCCCCAAAAGATTCAAACACCATGATGGGCAAATTCGACGTGAAAGGTTGACCATCTTCGAAGGAGTTTAAACTCGAATCTATTTTTACAAAACTTTCACTCCGAACCGGACCGGGGCTCTTGTCGGGTGTGAATGCTCTCGCACGAATTCGAGTCGAAGATGAGATTCGAATTGGGCCGGTGTAAAGCGTTGATCGGTCATTGGGGATGGCACCGTTTGTGGTGTAACGAATCTCCTTCCCGCTGGATGTCAACGAAAGTGAGAAAGACGAAACAAAGGTCTTGGTTTCATTTGAGAAAAAGACCTCTCCGGTTGGCGGTATTTCCTCACCAGCGCCATTGATTTCTCCGGGCGTAGGTCGACCGAAATACTTGCGATCACCAAATGTGTTGGAGGTTGCCGTTAATTGAGGGCGGATGAGAAAGTCTTCGTCATCTGCCGCTAGATTGAGGCCGTGGATCGCAAGTACATTTTCGCCGGTGGTCAATAGATTCGCACTCGAAGAAATGTTGATTGAAGTTGTTTCTAGACCCAACTCCCCAGCGCCGGCGAATAGCTTCAAGTCCAGCACATCGTGTGTGTTGCCGGCTGCTCCCGTCGCAGCCGTGAATCCGGTCCACAGCTTCGTCACACCACCAAATAGTTCAGACAGGTCGACGTTGGCTGATAGCGTTGGCGAGTCCGGCCGTTGGTCGAGATCAGAGAAATAGACATGCATCACCTGGTTGGGACCGTCATAGTCGACCCAAACATACCGAGTATCCACACCCGGGCCCGGACTGCCTGCGATGAATGGTTCGCCATTGAAACGTGTAACAGGGATACGCGCTAGGTTACCGTCGCGACTGGTGTTGATTCCGATGTGCGATGGGAGGCTGTCATCAGGATCAAAGGATCCGGTATTGTAGGTGTCGAACTCAATTGCCACGAACGTCATTCCTGATCCATCCAAGCCCAATTGGCCGCCGCTGCCGCCCAGGCGATTGTTGCCACCTGATTGGAGCACGAAGGTCATGCCGTCGCCCCCAAGACCATCTGGATCAAAGCCACCGGCTGGACTGTGGGCGTTGATCTTCATGGAAGCGGTAAAAGAATAGTTTGAACCAAGCTCCAACGGTTCCGTCAGCCAAGCTGCACCTGTCTGGTTTAATTCGCTATCGGTGAGTTGGAGCCGACCGTCAACCCAGCTGGCATCACCCACCAACGTGAAGTCATCGCGATCATCTCCGTCCTGAAAGTTGTCGTACTCGACGGATGCGGTTGTACCGCCGTGCTCGGCGGTTGCTGTTGCATCCCATGTCAAACTATCAGGCGCCGCACGACTGGCGACTTCCGTTCCGTTTAGATAGGCAACAAAACCATCGTCATAGTTCATGTTGAGTTGGAGCGTGTTGTAGCTGGGGGCATTTGCTGGGATGGTGAATGCCGAACGAAGGTAAGCCGATGCTGTTTGCCCACGCATGGATTCAATATCGCCATCCGCTGAAATCAGCGTCGTGAAGTCACCGTCATCGGGGGACTGGTCATAGCCAATCGCGGCCGATGTCGATTGCCAGCCTGAATCGTCGAAGCTAGTAGCCGTCCATTCGGCAGCGGAGACATCTGTAGCTGCGGAGTTCGGGAGTAGCAAACGAGATGCCTGAGTCGGATCGAGCAAGATCTCCGACATGGATGTTTGTTCTGGGCCGTAAGAGATGTCATCGTATTGTTCTGGGAATGGATCAAATTCATCGACAATTGTGAATCCGTCGTCCGCGACCAAAGCCAAGTATTCGCCTCCCCGACTTAGCTTGAAGTTGGTGTGTAATTCCGAGTCTGCGCTGTCGCGATCTTTGCCCGAAGCAAAAACGACAATGGTGTCACCCGCTTCGAGTTCAATGTCGGGGAATTGCCATTTCTTCGGGTTGTCTTTCTCATCGGTCAGATGCCACCCATCGAGTTCAAGGGTCTGTCCGGTGGGGTTGCTGATTTCAAGCCAGTCTGATGGATCTTTGTCTTGGTCTTGAAGCACTGTCTCATTGGAAGCCATGATCTCGGAAATTAATAAGTTGGCGGCCAATACGACTCGAGGTTCCAATGACTCAAGTGAGGGCGATGATTTCCGACGGGCCCGGATTCGCTCGCGCCTTGAGCCGCTTGGGAACAAAAGATCACGCTTGGTTAGATTCGAATGAGGTTGCTTCATTAGATGTGCCTTGTTATTTGCGACAGCTTGTAGCCCCGGTTGGGCTACGGTACGAGAGGCCCCGATTGTCTGCCACGCCGAAGAAATCGCCCTAAAGTTTTCATGTAAAGAAATAAGCAGCGAATTCGCCTGCGGCGTGATTTCGGGGGGAGAGCCCCTAATGCGATCCTAATTTAAGCCACAATTCGACGCAAGTATTCTGGCTTGGTTCCAAAGAATAGACGCCGTTTAGTCGTTAAGCATTTCGCTTAATTGACGTGTTTCTAGGTAGAGCTTGGTAAGATTCGGATCTTTTGGGTTGAGTTGCGCTGCGATCTCAAGATGTCTCACCGCTTCCGGCAGTTTTTTGTCGTTGATCAACAAACGCCCCAACATGTAATGGCCATCTGCAAAATCTGGCCGAGATTCAACCGAAGCGCGAAGGGCGACGATCGCGCCCCGTGGGTCATTCTGGCGATTCAAGCAACTGGCCAGGTTGTAATGGGCCATGGTGAAATCGGGTTTGAGTTGAATCGCCTGGCGATATAAATCGGTTGCCGCCTGAGCGTCTCCTTGATAGGTTTTGATGATGGCGAGCCGAAATTTTGCCTCGACGGCGTTGGGGTCTTGAGCAAGGGCGAGAGTCAGTTGTTCTTCCGCTTCGAGAAGTCTTTGTTGTTTCGCACTGCGAGCAAGGGGGCTATCTGGAGCGCCGGTTCGGATCAAGGCTCTGGCGAGCAGAATTTTCCCCCAGGGCGAATCTGGATATTTCTTGACCGTTGATTGCAATAAATTAATCGAGGCTTGGAGCTCCCCTTTGCCAAATAGCAAATCCGCATCCACAAGGTCGGCTTTGAGCCCTGTCTGGCGGTTGTTCACGTCCTCCAGTAAAGGATCCGACCAGCGAAGATCCGATTGAGTCATTGCTTTTTCTCGCATCCGTTCCGCTGTTTCGATCTGCCCCAGACGTCGTAGTGCTTCCGCCATCAGCAAGTGTAGTGACTGTCTTTTGCCGCGAAACTCCCCACGGTTTGTGAGATGCTGATCTAGTGCTTGCAAACGCGCTAAACTCGTTTTGTATTTGCCTCGCATAAATAGCAGTCGGGCTTCCGCCATCCTCGCCCGTGGATTGTTGTCATTACGATCAAGGAAAGTTTTGAGCTCCCTTTCTGCCTCATCTAGTTGTGAAAGTTCCAGCAGTATCTCAATCCGCATGAGTCGCGGTTCCGGGGGCGTGTCGTCACACAAAGCCACCGCCGTTTTTAAATGAGTGTCAGCCTGCTGGGGGTCAAGTTGTGCAACCGTCTTGGCCCGGTAATAGGGCCAGCGAAAATCCGTCGGGGCGAGTTTGGCTGCTTGTTCGTAGCAAATGCTGGCGGGCTGATGGAATTTATGCGCGTGCAGGATCATGCCGAGTTCGCCCCAGGTGGCTGGGAGGCGTGGACTGACCTTGACCTGTTGACGGGCCTGATCGATGGCTTGGAGAACTGCGGAATCTACCCCTTCACTTTCAATGGTCGGTACTGCTGCCAGGTTGACACGATGTCGACGGATGAATTTCCAGCTTTGGCTAAAGCCGCCAATCAGTAGCAAGGTGGCCGTAAATACCAGGAGAACCATTATCCATCGGCCCCAGGGGCGCTTGGCAGTGCGAGCGTGCCGTACCCGTTCGTCTTGGCCGTCCTGTCGCTTTGTTTTTTTTCGCTTTGTCATGTTCTTTCAGTGAAGGGCCGACGGTCATCGGGAGCCAATAAGCGGATTAGGTGGCTACTCAACGCTTTGTCCGTCGCCACGGCGAACCGTCACATATTGGTCAACTGCGGGGCCGGGAAACGTCTCCTTGGATCCATCCGGCCAGATCACTTCGATCGAATCAATGGTGACCTTTTCTCCGAGTCCGAAATGAGCTCGGGGATCGTTGCTGGATAAGTAGCTGTAACCTGGATTAATCCATCGCATCCAACGCTGATCGCCGGCGTTTACGTAAACTTCAGCGCCGTATGCGTCACGGTTAAGTTGAGGGTCAATCGCCCGGATACCGAGCCAATGTCCGGCTTGCTTCGCGACGTTGCGTAACAGGCTTGGGCGATCAGCGATGCGTGTTACAAGTAAATCCATATCACCATCGTTATCGAAGTCTGCACAGGCAAGGCCGCGAGAGACGCTGCCTAAACCGCTCAGGGCGGGGGTGTCAGCTGAGCGATCGACGAATTCTCCGTTGCCCTCGTTGATCATCACCTGATCACGCTCCGCGTAATCGCGCCAAAAATCAGGTAGCTCCTCGGTGGTTGGCATTTCGGAGCCGCTGATTCGATCGACCCGTCCATTGGCAATTATTAAATCTAAATCGCCGTCGTTCTCTAAGTCTGCCATCGCCGTCCCAAAGCCAGTTCCTCGCCAGGCGGCAGCGGCCAATCCGGATGTGGCCGTCTTGTCAACAAAGACTCCAGGAGGTCCTTGGCTCCATAGCGTGTGTGTTTCCGAGGTGAGGTGGGTCACGAAGATGTCAAAGAGACCGTCGTTGTCCACATCGCCAATTGCGACGCCCATATCTGCCTCGGTTTTTCCCATGCTGTTGTAACCAACTCCGCGCGTGACCGCTTCCTCCCGAAATGTGCCGTCTTTTTGATTGATCCATAGATGGTTGGCTTGGCCATCGTTTGCGATGAAGATGTCAGGCCAACGGTCGGCGTTGAAGTCCGCACAGAATACGCCGAGCCCTGGTCCGGCATGTTCGCCCAGTCCGGACGGAATGGTGACATCAACAAATTTCACATTTCCGTCGTTGTCGATTCCCTGGTGTTCAAACAGTCGGGTGACGCGGCCCTTAAACGCGTCTGGCCCGCAGTAGTCGGGTCGGCCTCCCCCGTCGCGACACTTTCGAGATGGATCATAGTTGACGTAATTCACCAGCAGCATGTCGAGAAGGCCATCACGGTTGTAGTCGAAAAAGCATGTCGAAGTTCCCCACATGCGATTCTCCAAACCACAGGAGTCGGTGATATCTACAAAGTGGGGTTCGGTGCCTTCGGTCCGGTTAAGTAGCAAATGAGCTTGGCCATAATTGTTCAACAGTACATCTGTTTTGCCGTCGTTGTTCACGTCACCGCAGGCGACGCCCATGCCGTAAGCAGCGATCCCAAGTCCTGATCCTTCCGTCACATCGAGGAAGCCTGTTGGGGTTTGACGATATAGTCGGTTGGTCTTGCCTGTCTCAGAGCCATTGTTTTGCAGGAGATAGAGATCCAACAAGCCGTCCCCGTCATAGTCGAGGAAGGCCGCTCCGGAACCTACGCATTTGGGCATGAAATAGGTTTGTTCGTGATCTGCTGGGTCGTGGACGAAAGTGACCCCGAGCGTGTCGGTTGCTTCTTCAAAAAGGGGAGCGGTTGGCTTGGTCGGCTCACTGGATGTCGAATCGATCGATGCCTTGTGACTGCAACCCCAGCAGGCGATTGTCAGAAGCGATAAGCCTGCCACCAGAAAGGAAGGAGCTCGGTGCGGAAACATTGCGTTGGTCAAAACCTGTCGACTCCTGATCTGAAAAATGGGTTCGCCTGTTGGGTGATTGTGGGACACGCGAACAGACGTTTCGGTTGCGTCTCGTTCTCATTCTGCTCGACGGGGCGCCGAATTTGAATGATTCGTGGAATGTGCAGCGTGAGGCAATTTTGAGTTCAGAAAGGGAGCAAAATCCGCCTCATCCTTATCATAGCTCATTCGTGTCATTTGGCGGGGTGGACGCCGCGGGAAAAGAGGAGCTGAACCGCGGCTTTTTAGCTCCAAATCGACCGCGAAATGCCAGTTCTCGCGGTTTCAGCGACAGTCTGGATCAGCCGTCGAGGGAATTTGGCTGGGCGCGACTCCGTCCTGCTAGACGCGATGGTCAATCGACACTTAGCCGGTTTCCTCTTAGAGGGATTTGTAGAGACCGCTTAAATGGAGCCGATGAGTCATTGATCATTTCCCATTTTGGACCCTTTCGGGCGACGAATGATCGGGGGCTATTTGTAATTTCCGTGAGGGTGGAGTCGTTCGAGCCGTTCGTCTGGCACGACGGTTCGTTGGGTAGACAGATGAAAAAATCAAAAAAAAACGGAAGGCCCATTGGGGCCTCCCGTTATTAATTTTTAATCAGCTGCAACTACGATCGACGAATTCGGAGCATTAGCAGCGAACCGATCAGCAACAAAACGATGCTGGAAGGTTCGGGGACAACCGCTGTTGCTGGATTTGGACCACCGGGTCGTTCTCCACCTTCATAGCCAGCATTGCTGAAAGCTGTAACTAAGTCACCGGAACTGAACTCGAGGTCACCATTCCAATCGCCTTGTCCCCAAGTTGCCTGTTGGCCAGTCTCGTACTTGGCGGCTGCAAATACGGTGACGAGGTCTCCACTATCGAATTGGCCATTCAGGTCGGCGTCACCCATCCAGGTGTTTTTTAAATCGTTAACCCAAATGACGCGGTCAGCCGTGTTGACCTGACCATCTTCGTTGACGTCGTATTCGAGATCCTGGTTAGCGATGCCTATGGAGGCGTGCATGTCCAGATCGTCGGCATCCAACAAGCCATTTCCGTTGTAGTCACCTGGTTTTGTCACCGAGCCATCGTTGTAAGTGAAGTTGTCAACTTCGTAATTATCGAAGGCACCGCCCGTACGAGCAGCGAAAGCAGGCCGCACGACACCCATTTGGTCGAGACCGTCGATGGCTTCATCAAAAACGACGACCGTTGAATCATCGTCACCGTTGGTCAGGACGACGGTCAATTGATCGCCTGAGACGAACACTTCTGCCGTGTGCCAAACATCCGCATCTTCGGTGACAAGATCAAAATCGTCGATGTCCAGATCGAATTGCACCAGTTTCTCGCCATCGTAATGGATAGAAATGTGGTTCCCGACGTTTGGATTCCCTTCAGGTTCATCTTGATCGGCACCATCGTTATTGAAGGTGTCGAAGCCAACGCCCAGGGCTCCCGCCAAATTGGGTTCTTCGTGGGGGCCAAAGTCAATTAGATCGGCACCCGTATCATCGTAAAGTTCGGTCGGTACGAGTAGGAATGCCATTCCGTCCGCTCGATTACTTCCTGGCGAGGTCAAGCCACGGAAATTGAAAGTTGCTACGGTGTCTGCCGTTGCTTCGCTGCCATCGTAGTCGAAGGCAACGACGTTCGCGACGCTACCAGATTCTTCGGCGATCCGAAGATAACCTTCGGTGCTGGCTTCGCCGCCAACCTGAACCAAACTCGGTGCGGCACCGGATTTGTTCCAGGCGGAATAGGGAGATCCGCCAATCAGTTCAGGTTGAGTGATACCACCACCCTGCCCTGGCGTGACGATAATCGAAGCCGTGATCATCTCGTCCGTTTCAAAAGAATTGAAGGTCCAGTCATCTCCCGTGTTCGGGTCGGTGGTTCCTTCGTCAATCGCAATGCTGTCAAGGACGCGACCGTTGTAGTGTACGGAAATCGAATTTCCGCCTTCATTGCCGTTGTCCCAAATGTCGAAACCGACTCCCAAAGAACCGCTGTAGTTGGGTTCTTCAGAGACACCCGGGCCGACTGCGCCAACGGTGTCATGCTGTTCGCTATCGAGATACGACCAGCCAATGCCGTCAGCTTGGTCGTTGGCCGGATCGGCAAACCCGCTGATACGAAAAGCAAAGTCGTGTTGTACCGTGTCGTAATCGCCATCGTACTGCTGGTCCCAAGCGACGGCGGATTGAACGCTGTTTACGCCGTCTTCCGACAGCAGGATCAAGCCCTCATCGAAGCCTTCCTGAGGTTCGTAGTTGTTGTTCCCACCGATTTCCGGGAACGGGTCAACGTCGTAGGAAATAACCGTATCCACGCCACCCAGGCTGTAGGTACTGGTGACACCAGAAACCTCTTGGTTGGCATTTGCACCGCCCGTTCGTGCGCCGAATTGATGGCGTCCGGTGTAGGCCGGCATGAGTGGTACGGCGAAGTCGGCGAAGGGAACAATTGAATCGCCATCTTCATTGGTGAGAACAACGGTGACGTACCCATTCGTTTCTGGGTCGATGATCGGGAAATTCGCGGAAAAATCCTGCGAATAGTTAGGTGCCTGAGCGGTGACGGTAAGGGGTGTCAAAACCCCGGCCGTGATCACACAGGCGAAAAGTAACGTCGGCACTCTCATAGCAGTTCCTCTTTTCTGAAGTACGTCAATGATGATGGGGTGATGCGTGCCGCAAATCGAGTGGTGCGGCTGTCAGGGCTTTGCGGCAATCACGACGAATGTATGATCTGCTGGCCGTGCCCTGGGGTTCCGTCGGTGACGAATTTTCACCGGTTAGAGAAGGAATCTTTAACCATGTAGATAAAGCGTCTACCAGTTTGGACGATAAAATGAGTCGCCTCTTTTGTCAATGAACCAATCGTTCAATGTGACGAAATGTTAACAAATGAAACAGGAGCACCACTGACGCCTACTCCAAGCCGACGGTCTTCTCGAAAGCTGAATGTTAACTTAACGAAACTCATGACGTTCATGGCATTTAAGGGAATGTGACGACTTATTCCTTGTCGCGGAACGTTGATCTGTTTCCAGTGGATTTCTCTCAATCAATCGGAGGTGTCTTTTGAGATGTTCTTTTTCGAGAACGTAAATAGCAATTAGGAACGGTTTGTACCCGCGGACGCAGCCAAGTGTTGAGCACGGTCAGTTTTGCGAGCGAGAAAAGCGAGAGGCCGGTTGGCGATTTCCCGCCTTTAGGAGTCAACAGGCGGAGATCGATGTTCTTGACGTTCCCACCTGAGAAGCGAGTAAAGTCTAACGATGGGATGTTTCAGGAGCGGACACAAAGCTTCCGGACAATTTCGGAGCGTCAGGCCATTTGCCGGCTTTCTATCTCACTGTCTCTGAAAGCTCCGACGTGGACATCGTCGCTGAAACGTGCCCTATCCGCTACTCGGCCATCTTCCAGGATGGCCACGACCTCCGCAAATGACGCGTTTTCCCGCACGTAATGATCCGTGCCGGATATTTTTGCGACTCAGTGCGGGCGTTTGCGTCCCCAGTTTATCCCCAGTTTCGACTGCTGCTGAAAATGGGCATCGGTCACCGTTAGATAATGCTTGTGCGAGATCGTCCGCATGTTGCCCCAGAGAATTTTCTTCTACAAAAAAATCTGGGGTGTGTACCTATCCATGAAGAGATACCACTTGGAAGGTGCCCCCACCCCTGCAGCTCTACAGACCAATCGACTCTGATTCATCACCAGAATTACGGTGGCTCTCCAGTTAAGCTTCACCGACCATTTGCCCCGTAGCCCAAGCTGGCGATAGATTCCTCTTGGGGCGTGAAGATACCTTTTCTGGAAAGTTGAATCACGCCAAAGATCCACAGGGCTACGTGCAGACAGGGCTGTAGATCTGTAGGTTTCAGAAATTTTCTTGATAGCGTGTGGTTTTCGTTTTGATTACTTGGCCGGTTCATTAAAGAGTTCCATGGAACCACACCAAATGAAATATCTGACCATCCTTGCCGCCGTCTGTCTGTTGATGGTCCCGTCCGTTACCTCGGCGCAACGTGACTCGCCGCAAAAGATCTCACCCAACCCGAATCCAGAGGGTAATTTAATAAATGTTCAGTCAAATAACGCTTTTAATAATGAAGAGTTTTTAAACAACGGTGTGATCTCGATCGAACGCCATGCTTGGTTTAATAACCAAGAATCCGGTAGATTTGTGAACAACGGCTATTTGGGAGTGAAAAGCAGGGTGTTTAACTTCGGCCAAATTGAAATCTCCGATACCGGAGTTCTTGAAAACAATGAATGGGGGCAATTTGTCAGTGGCCATAAATTGGTAAATCGCGGCTGGATCCAAAACAGATCGCTTTTTGGTGTGAATAGTGGGGCCACATTCGACAACTACGGTACGCTGGACAACTACTACGGTGAATATGGACCGGGTGGAAACCAACATTCTATTTTCGATAACAACGGAACGTTCAACAACTATGGTGGGGTTGTTAACAAGGGGGGGTGGCAAAATGATCAGGACGGCAGGCTCATCAACCACCAAGGTGCCACGTTTGACAACTGGAGCGATGGAGCGGAAGACTTTAACGGTTGGTTTTTGAATTCCAAAACGATTGAAAATTTTGGTGCTTTTAACAACGTCGGCGTTTTTGAAAATTACGGTGCAATTGTTAACCATTCCACCTTCACCAACGACGGCAATCTCAAAAACGCGGACGGGAATACGTTAGAAACTGCAACCGGCGGCACGCTGACCAACGGCGGCATAATGACGAATAGCGGTACGTTAACCTTTCGGACTGGCTCTACGTTCGACAACACTGGTGGCAGGCTGACTAATTCCGGTGGTCGGATCGAATCGTATATCGACGATCATTACTTCGCCCTGGTGGATTCCAAGAACGCTAACTTTGTGAGGGGGACGGTCAATCTGGAGTCGGGCACCACGTTTGCCAATTACGCCAACATGACCATCACCGGCACGCTCAACAACGCGGCCGGGATGACGCTAGAAAATGGAACCGGCGGCACGCTGAGCAACGACGGCATAATGACCAATAACGGTACGTTAACCTTTCGGACTGGATCTACGTTCGACAACACTGGTGGCAAGCTGACCAATGCCAGTGGTCGGATCGAATCGTATATCGACGATTATTACTTCGCCCTGGCGGATTCCAGTAACGCTAACTTTGTGGGGGGAACGGTCAATCTCGAGTCGGGCACCACGTTTGCCAATTACGCCAACATGACCGCCACCGGTAATCTCAACAACGCGGCCGGGATGACGCTAGAAAATGGAACCGGCGGCACGCTGACCAACAACGGCACGCTGACCAACGACGGCGCGCTGGTCAACGAGGGCATCCTGTTCAACCACGGCACGCTGGACAACTCTCTCGAAGGCACGCTGACCAACAACGGCACGATCGACATGTTTTGGGTTGGAGAGTTTACCAACAACGGTACATTAAACGGTAGTGGCACCATCATAGGTCGCTACACCGACCACGGCCAAACCAAACCGGGGAACTCGGCTGGCGTGATGACGATTGACGGCGATTATTTCAAGGTTGAAGGGAGCAAAGAGATTGAACTGGGCGGCTTGTTCGATGGAGATGGGGACAAAGCCCTTACCGAACACGACTGGCTGGAGGTGACGGGCGACGCCGAACTGTCCGGTACGTTGGATGTCAAATTGATTGACGGGTTTGACCTTGACCGTGGCAACGTGTTCAACTTCCTTCGCGTCGGCGGAATCCTCTCGGGCCAATACGATGGACTGAGCGAAGGCGATCTGGTCGGCAACTTCGGCGGTCAGGATCTGTTCATCACTTACGGTGGTGGCGACGGGAACGATGTGGCCTTGTTTACCAATGCCGTTCCTGAGCCGACGACAACGGTTCTGATCTGGACGATGCTGGCCGGGCTGGGGATGACTGTCAGGCGACGGCGGTAGTTTGAGACGTATAACCAACCAACGACCCCGGTTAAACGCCGTGGTTTTTCATGCGCTCATAGGGGTTGTGGATAGCCGGGTGTCGCGACACCTCGGGTGCTGAACTGAGCCTTGTTCACCGCAAATTGACAAGCACACGACACACGTTTTGCCGTGCAGTTCGTTTGTCAAATTTGCCGTGGGCTAATCATAATCCGTGTGTCGGGGGTTCGGGTCGCTCCTCCACCACTTGAATCTTGACCAGGTCAAGTTATCCGCACGACGACGAGCTTCAGCGTGCGTTGCCAATCCTTAAGGGCCACCTGGCTGATGGTTGAAGAAAATTGAGACGGATGGATTCATGGGAATTGCATCCGTTCAACAGAAAGTAGACCTTGCGGTTGTTGATGAGCTGGCGTGCTGTCGTCTCAGCGGAGCTCGATCAGGGGCGGTTAGTTCGGCTGCTCAATCACGTGCAGTTGATTAATTTGTATCCCCTTGACGGTTTGATGTTGACCGTCGGGCCATTCAATTTCGACGGATTTCACCTGATCTGACTTTCCTAATCCAAAAGTAATTGGCAGCTCAACTTGAGAGAGATAGCTGCGAGTCGGCATCACCGATCGGATCAGTTTTCGATTTGAGTCTAAGTTGACTATCACGCGGGCTCCAATGGCATCGTGGTTGCAATGACGACCAATCAGCTTTAACCGCAAAAAGTTGTGGTTTAGATCTTGGTCGTTTCGCAAAAGCAAAGGGGATCCACCGATTTGAGTCAGCAAGACGTCGAGATCACCATCTTGATCAATATCTGCGAAGGAAGCGCCGCGGCCGACGATCGGAGTGCCGAACTGGTCCCCCAATTGTTGAGAAGTCATGGCGACGAATTCGGAAGATCCGCTCTCGCCTGCATTCCAGAATAACCGTGTCGGTTGTTGATAATGTTGACTGGACTGCACGCTGTTAATTTCGGTTTCAAGATGACCGCTCGCTGCAAGTAGGTCCAGACGGCCATCCAGATCAACGTCTAGGAAGCAAAGTCCAAAGGAAAGGTCCGATCGGGTGGGCGGCCCGAGACCTGTGGGAATCGCATCGTCGGTGAATAGGAGAGACTGATTGTCGCAGATGTAGAGGCCGGTCATTTCATTGGCGAAGTTCGCGATTGCAATCCCAATGCAGTCATCGTTTCGAAATTGAGCGGCGTCAATTCCCATTGCGCCACGAGCCTTTCCTTGTGCATCAAATGCGACGCCTGCGTCAATCGCAATTTCATCAAAAGTTCCGTCTCGTCGGTTAATGAAAATAAGGTTGCGGACTGTGTCATTGGCGACCACTAAATCGATCCAGCCATCGCGGTTGAGGTCGATTGGTGCGATGCCCAGGCTTTTCGCTAACGGAACGCCTGTTGTGGAGTTAATCTGTTCAACGCCACTGCTGGCGGATATATCGGTGAAGTGATCGCCATCATTCCGGAATAAGTACGGTTGTGCCCCGGCAAACGACGTTGGCGGACCATACGCTCGTCCGATTCCTGTGAGTTGAAAATCTTGTGCTGCGTCGATTTCCCGTGTCCATTGGACATAGTTGCAAACGAACAGGTCCAGATCGCCATCATTATCGAAATCGATCCAGCCGCTGCTTGTGCTCCAGCGGTCGTCATCGCCAGCAACGCCCATGCTTTCAGTCACGTCCACAAAGGTGCCAGCTTGGTTTTGAAACAAACGGTTTTGGTGGACTCCTGTCAAATAAACGTCGACGAAGCCATCGTTGTCGTAGTCGCCCACGGCGACACCCATACCGAACATGCGTGTTGCCAGACCCGCGGTTTCGGTGACGTCCTGGAAATTGCCATCACCGTCGTTGGCGTAGAGTCGAGTTGTCGCTTCTGGGTTCTCACCTCGTGAGTCCCAGGGCCAACGTTGTGAATTGACCAGCAAGATATCTTGGTCGCCATCATGATCAAAATCGAGAAACGCGCAGCCGCCGCCCATCGTCTCCGGTAAGAGTTTCTCACCGGTAGCACCGTTTTCGTGCAGGAACGTCAGGCCGGCGGCTTGGGTGATGTCGGTGAACGGTGTTGGAGGAACTGGCGCAGATTGAACATCTCGTACCTCCGGCAGCGTGATCGTCGGATCTGTATCCGCGACGACCTCTGGATCGCGGTTCAAATAGATCACGATTGCTCCCACGACAACCACCAAGCCAATAATGATTATGAAGGATCGTCGGAAGGCGCGTCCAATAACGGCATCGTCTGAACGGCCGACGTCGGTTGGATCGTTCGTCAGTTCACTAGGGGGTGGAGGCTTCAAGGACAGGTTCCCGCTCTGGAAGGCGAAGAGCATCAGTTGATGCCGTAGGTGGGGATGGGGAGATGCTTCGTAAAAGGTCGTAAACCACTACGGCGTTGGCGGCATGATTGGCCGCTGGATAACGTTGTCGTGCGGCAGCGACGGCCCGGTCGCGGGCGTTGTCGTCGGGCTTGTATTTCAAGTGCATCTGTTGGTGATGGGTTTGCTGGGACGCATCGCCCTTGGCAGCGTAAAGTAATTGCAAATTGTAATGAGCTGTCACGTTTTCAGGGTCAATGACGAGCGTTCTTTGAAACCATGTAATGGATTCGTCAATGAGTTGATCTTTTTCGGCTCGCCGACTTTCACCTCGCATTGCCCGCGATTTCTCGAACAGCGTCTGACCGAGCAGATTAATGATCTCGTAATCCTGGCTGAAGTCAAAGCCTCGGTCAATCTGTTCTTGCGTGCGTTCTTCGAGGATGCTTCGGAAGTTTTCTTCGGCCTCGTCAAGCCTTCCTTGTTGTCGATTGACTAAACCGCTTAGCCAGGCGAGCGTCCAAGCAGGTGGAGGCGGGTTGGTGTGCTGGGCGGCTTGTCGAATTGCAGTCGTTGCTTCGTCCAATCGCCCTTCACGAAACAAAACTCTAGCCAGGTTAAGAGGGCCGTCGTACCGATTCAATTTGGCGACTTGTTCAAAGGCTTCGGACGCTTGGCGAAGCTCAGCTTTTCCTTTTAGTAATGATCCAATCCCGTAGTCGTTCCATCGCTGCCAAACGGGAATCCTATTCGGACTCTCGAAGGCTTGGATTTGGTCAGCCGATGCGGTCCCCCCGACGACGGGCAGCAAGATGCGATCTTCCGCTAAAGTCGTGATCGGTAGGTCGTTGTGATATCGATCGGGAGTGGCCTCCTGTCCAATCGATGGATCCTCCAAGGATAAGTGCTTGGCAACGATACGCATATATTCTTGGTTGAATTTTCGATATTGAAGCTTGACCTCAATTTCCAGTGGTGCCGTGCTGCCCACCGGTACGTCGAGACCATAGTGTACGGTCTGACCGGCCCCCGGTGGAATTTGATGGTTGTAAAGTGGAATGAAGATGTCCTGAGCGTTACGGCGATTGATTCGATAACCTTCACGGTCAAGCATGAATACGTTGACAAAATGACTCCAAGGATCGACTTCACTCTGTTGGTCGAGTTGTCCACTGCGGCCGACGATTTTTCCTTCTTGACGAGCAATGATCTCTAGCCAAATTTCGTTCGAGTCGGCGGTGCCCTGGGTGAAGTGGTGTCCCAGGCTGAGCGTGCGAATTACCACTTCCAGTAAATAACGTTTGCCCGGCTCCAGTTGCGGTCGATCGGGACGCAATGGTGCAACTAACTTTCCTTCAATTGTGCCACCTTCACGGAGGCCGAAGATGTCAACACGCACGCAATCTTTGAGGAAGTCTTGATGGGCTTCTAAAACCTGAGTGTGGCCATGCCAATGCGGTAACGCCGTGTTCGCTCCGAGAAATAAATGGTTATGGATACTCGGGACAGTCGTTGTGTCGAACGGCTTGGCACCAAAGTCGTCAGACGGTTTCAGCGGCATGTGGCAGCCGTTGCAATTTTGTTCCGCCCGTTTGGGGTAGTAAAAACTTCGCGCCCCGTGTCCGGATACTCCACTGAGTAGAAATGAATCATGATGGTTTTGGCCACGCAAGAATTTGTAGTCGTTTACCGTTTCAGGAAGATGGACTTTGTGGCAGACCGAACAGAAATCAGCTTCTTGGTGGAAGGGTTTGAGAAAGGTCTTTTTGTGAAAGGACGGTTTTGCCTTGACGAGTTGTTTGTTGACCCATTTTAAAGCTGGGTTCTTGCTGAAAGCGAACGGATAATGGAGGGGTTCTTCGATGGTGTAATCAGCATTTCCTCGGGGGCTGTTGACGTTGGTAATCGCATGGCAGACGGTGCATGTAATCCCTGCATGAGCGGTTGGATTATCAACGTCATTGAATTGAGGATTATCCAATTGACCGGAAAAAAATGGGACAGGATCGTGGCAGCCTGCGCACCATCGTACTCGTTTCGTGTCTCCGTCCTTTTGCAAAGAGACATCTCGCGTTTCGCGCACACTGACAAGATAGGCCGGATTGTTGAATGAGCTGAATCGGTGAGCACTTTGGGCCCAGTCGGCATGGCTGTCGGCGTGACATTCCTTGCAGTACTGGTCGTTCATTAAAACTTCTTGCGGGATGAATTTCCCCGTGTCCGTTCGTGCCAAGGAAGGCTCAAAATAGGTTTCTCCTGTTTTTGAACCCACTTGATACCAGCCTCTGGGATCTGAACTGTGCATGGCGATCATCACGATACAAGTGGCTCCTGCTGCCGCAAGATAGCCGATTCCGAGTTTCCACTTGATAGGTGGTCCTGCCAAACGGTGAAGCCAGTAGAACCAAAGGATTACTAAGGGACTCAGAACGTGAAGCCAATAAAAAAACTGGCGTGTCGTCGGAGAGCGAATTTCCAGCGGGCCAGCCCGCGTTAACAAGAGACCGGTCGCTAATAGGATCAGGCTGGCGAAAAATAGTGCGTAACCCATTCGGACTGCACGACGGTTCTTGCGCCGCCATGTGTTCCGCATATGATAAAATGAAAAGATGAGAAACGGAGCTATCAGTACCAAACCCAACACCAAATGCGCCAAGAACATGTATTGATAAAAAAAGTTTTGATAGCTTCGAGAAGTTAACTCTTCAATGCAGGTGACGGTCACCAAGTAAAGGGAATTCGCACCAATCAGGGCGACCAGCAACAACAGCACACCGAGGAGTCGGCGCAAGGCGGGAGTCACCGCCGGTTGATAGGGCGGTCGTCGGTTGTCGGTGGAGCTTCGAGAAGTGGCCATCGGTGGCTTCAGTGGATTCCTCGAAAGAAGGGATCGAGGGCGGTAACTCCCGGGATCCGAACGATGGGCGAACGCCTAAGTTGGGTCGGGTCGTGGACAAACCGCCTCTTCAGTTTCAGACTATTCTAGGCCGGGTGCGGTGTCAAACCTATCATACGGCTTCGACCTCCTGTCAGAGCCGCACTGAATGCCCCTGCGGTCGTGAAAGGACACTTTGGTACTATGTCGCTGTCCTTGATCCGCAAAGGTGGCATAATCAGCGCCGTCAGCGGGACCCCTGGCCAGGGTGCGACCCGGTTACTAAGATCGTCAGCAACGCTTTCGAGCCCTGTTTCAGAGAACCTCTGTTATGAATCGCGAACGTTACTACGCAGCGGCATGTCAGCTTGATATGCCGCATCCCACGAGTCGCAATGAAATTTGTGGTCGGGTCGACCGGATGTTGGCAATGATTGATAACGCCGTCATTGGTTACGAGCCGTTTTTTGATATTCGATTGGTGACGTTTCCGGAATTCGCGCACGCCGCCCCAATTTTTCCCACGGTGGACAAGCTTCATGCTCGCTTGGCCGTGCCGATTCCAAACGAGCATACCGACCGTTACCAGGCGAAATGTCGTGACTTGGGGATTTATGTGCAGACGGGATCCTTTCTCGAGTTAGATGATCGTTGGCCCGGACATGTGTTTAACACGACTTGTTTGATCGGACCGGATGGGATTTTGGCCAAGTATCGAAAAGTCCATACCTGGGTACCCTGGGAGGTGCACACGAGTCCGCATGATTTAGAGGGATACGATGAGCCCCTATTCCCCGTGGCAGAGACACCGATCGGACGGATCGGTGCTGCGATTTGCTATGACTGGCTGTTTCCGGAAGCGATACGGCAACTCGGGCTTGCCAACGCTGAAGTCATCGTGCGCGTATCGGCTTACATGGATCCGTGGGGTACCCAGCAGCCGATGGATTGGTGGACATCGATCAATCGAGTGCGTGCCATTGAAAATCTGGCCTACGTCGTCGCTTGCAATCAGGGATCGAGCGCGGCGAATTATCCTCCGTTTAGTTGGCCCGGTGGCAGTATGATTGTCGACTACGATGGCCGGATTCTCTCGCAGGCAAATCCAGGTCCGGGGGAACAGATCGTGGTGGGGCCGATCGATCTTGCCGCCTTGCGGCATGAACGCAAGCGGCGTCGAGGGCATCACATGCTGTCTCAGTTGAGAATGGAAGCTTATTCTCGTTATCAGCAGAATTACTATCCAGCTGAGTCATTTCAACAGCCGCCGGTGATCGAGGAAAACGAAAAACGCATGCGGAAAGGTCGATCTTCCCTGGCGGGCGACCAAGACGAGCGGGCAAACGACTGACGAATGAGACCCGCAGGGACATTTAATATGCTAATTTGGTCCTATGGCAATTCGGCTAATCAATATCGCAACGTTTGACCAAGTGGCGGATGCCTACGTGTTTCGCAATCAGTTGGAAAGGCGAGGCATTACCGCAGTGGTGCACGAATCGAGTGTGGCCAGTGCGTTGTGGCGTTTAAACGTTGCCGGAGGCGGTGCGAAACTTCAAGTCCACTCGGCTGATGCGAGCAAAGCGCGAGCGATTTTGTTAGCCCATCTCACTCCTGAAGTTGGGTCAGACCTTTCTCAGTTTTGGCGATGTGAATCTTGTGAGGAGATTGTAGATCCCGGATTTGACGTTTGCTGGTCGTGTTCGAAATCTCGTGGCGAGGTCGAGGATCAGGGATTTCAGCCTACGCTCGCAACGGTCGGCATTGCGGGAGTTGATCTTGAGGATGAGTCGCAAGATTGTCCACCGCTTGCCATTACTCGTTCGCCCGCTGAGTCGATGGAAGTGGCAAGCAATGCCTCCGGTCAGGCCGTTGCCGCTTCGGTTGCCGCTCACGATCCAACCCGAATTGTGGTCGAGAATTCGGCTCAAGCCGCAGATGAAATGGTGATGCGAGCCTGGCGGGCTGCGATTATGGGATTGTTCCTTTGTCCGCCGTTGGTGAACATTTATTCGATGGCTCTGTTAGTTCGTGTTGGTTTCGGGGTTGCGAAAATCTCACCCAAGGCGAGTCGTCGGTTTTATGCCGCGATAGGCGTTAATTTGCTGTCTACCCTGTCGCTTGGGTTTTACCGCTGGGTCGAGTTGTTCGAATAGCCGGTTCCTCGCGCCCCTCGGCTGTAGTAAACTGGGGCCGAGTAGATTTGGGTTGCAGTTTCCTGCAGCAGCACCCTTTGAATTGTAGCTGTCGACCGATCGTCGCTTTATCGAAACGAACTTGCGCTAGTGATATCCATTTCCAATCTGAAATTACGCTTTGGAGATTTCTCGCTCACTGGCATCTCCTTTGACGTGCCCACTGGTGAATATGCCGTGTTGATGGGCAAAACGGGTAGCGGGAAGACGTCAATCCTGGAGGCAATCTGCGGCTTGCGGCCGATTGTGAGTGGACAAATTCGACTTGCTGATCGAGACGTGACGCAAATGAAGCCGGCTGCCCGGGGAATTGGTTACGTACCTCAGGACGGAGCATTGTTCGATACGATGACCGTTCAGCAGCATTTGGCATTTGCTCTGGAGGTCAGACGTGTTGCCTCCGAGTCCATTCGTCAACGCGTGACGGAGATCGCGGGATTGCTTGAACTGGATGGATTGTTGAAACGTTATCCGAAGCATCTCAGTGGCGGTGAGCGTCAACGCGTGGCGCTAGGACGAGCTCTCGCATTCCGACCGTCCGTGCTACTCATGGACGAGCCTCTTAGTGCTTTGGATGAAGAAACGAAAGAGCATATGTTCTCTGTTTTGAAACGGGTTCGCGATGAATTGCAAGTGACGGCGCTGCACGTAACGCACAGCCGAGAAGAATCACGAGTCTTGGCCGACCGGTTGCTTCGCATCGAGCAAGGAAAAGTGACCACAAGTCTTCTTTCCGCTGCGGAACGAATTGAGCAAAGCTCATCTCAGGAGCCAAGCAGTGAAGATTAAGCTTCAGTACACGACGCAATTGAAGGTGGCACTCGGCCTCGCTGAGGAAGAAGTGTCGGCGGCGGACGGTTGTACCTTGCCAGAATTGTTTTCTTGTTTGGCATCGACCCACGGACAACCGTTTACGGAACATGTGCTCGATGCGCAGGGGAGGTTAAGACCCGCGATCATTGTTTGTGTGGACGATTGTCAGGTCGAGTTTTCAAATGACGTCGTCCTGCATGATGGGGCCACAATAACCTTGCTGTCGGCCATCAGTGGCGGATGAGGTCGGAGAAGATTGCATGACTCATGAGCGGACTCTTTCAGAGCATGAAAAAGCGGTTTATGAATGGCAAATGTGGGTGCCAGATTTTGGTGAAGAGGGACAGCAAAAGCTGAAAGATGCCACCGTGATGGTGTCGCGGCTGGGCGGTCTAGGAGGCGTGGTGGCGTACGAATTGGCGGCAGCAGGCGTTGGACGCTTAATCCTGGCTCATGCAGGGAATGTGAAGCCGAGCGATTTAAACCGACAGCTGTTGATGACGCATGACTGGTTAGGACGCCCACGCATCGAATCTGCGAAGCGAAGATTACTCGAGCTCAATCCGCGGCTTGAAATTCTGGCAGTGCCTGAAAACGTGAATGCCGAAAATGTGGATGCGTTGGTTGAACAAGCCGATGTGGTGGTTGACTGTGCTCCCCTGTTTGCGGAACGCTTCGCGATGAATCGTGCTGCGATCAAGTATGGAAAGCCGCTGGTGGAATGTGCAATGTACGACATGGAATTCCATCTCTTTACCTATCTGCCGGGTAAGACGGCTTGTGTGCGATGTCTCTTTCCGGAGCAACCCGCCGCATGGCGTCGTGAATTTCCTGTATTCGGCGCCGTGTCTGGGGCGGTGGCTTGCTTGGGAGCCGTGGAAGCCATCAAGTTGATCGCCGGCTTCGGGCGAACGATGGAAGGTCGAATGCTGATGGCAGATTTGCGTACAATGCAGTTCCGCCAGGTGGAGTTGCGACGACGCGATGATTGCGAATGTCGTTCCGTCGACGACGCCTCTTGCTCGGCGACCGATTACGAATAAAAGTCGAACGGTCGTTGGATGTACCGTTATCGATCGGTATGCGAGAAGGCGACCGCCGCAGAAAAATTAGGAGTCTTTCGGCGGATAGGGCCATGGAGCTTGTGTGAACAATCCACCGTCCACATAGACGGTTTGGCCTGTAATGAAACTTGCGTGTTCGCTTGCCAGAAAGACAACTGCCTCGGCAACGTCAGCAGGAACGCCAATGCGTCGTGCGGGTGTGATCGGCGCCCAAGTGCCAGCATAATCCTCGGATTCGTCTTGGGTACGCTCAATCTCGATTGCGCCAGGTGCCACACAGTTAACTCGAATCCCTTTGGGACCCAATTCCACAGCCGCTACCTGGGTTAGACGTTCGATACCGCCTTTCGATGCGCCGTAATCGACCAAATTCGGAAACGGTCGCTTGTTGGCGCCTGAACCAATGTTGATGATCGAACCACCATCATGTTGGATCATGATCCGAGCAGCTGCCTGAGTGCAGAGAAATGTACCCTTTAAGTTGGTGCGGATAACCCGGTCCCAATCTTCTTCCTGAAGTTCAAGGAGAGATGCCCACGTCTGCACACCGGCGTTGTTGACAACTAGCCGCAGGCGACCGGCCTGCGGTGCCAACTGTGCAAACATAGCCGTTACCTGCTCGGAATACCCGACATCGCCTTTGACGAGCCAAGCGTTACGACCCGCCTTGGACACGACAGCAGCTGTTTGTTCAGCACCGGCTTGATCATTGCAATAGTTGATGGCCACGTCCCAGCCGGCTTTTGCGAGACCAATGGCTATCCCTCGGCCTACGCCTTTGCTTGCCCCTGTAACGAATGCGACGAAGGTATCGCTCATATGCGTTCCGAACTTCCCTTACCAAATTTTTTCCTGTCCGCTCAGTAGTCTTACGACGATGAGGACGGAAAGGGCAATAACGACCATCAACAGGGAAACGCCGACCGCTCCCTCAATATTTCCAATGCTTAGTTCCATGTGGACGCTTACCGGCAAGACTTCGGTACGGCGGCGTGTGGAGCCAGCGAAAACCAAGATCGGACCGAATTCACCGAGCGCTCGAGCCCAGGCCAAAATGCCGGCCGTCATGATGCCACGCCAGCATTGCGGAATGACGACTGCGAAAAATGCTTGAGAGCGACTGCAGCCGAGTGTGAGTGCAACCTGTTCGACGCGAGGAGAAACGGTGTCGAACGTTGATCGAAGCGTCCGGACGGCAAATGCACTTGCGACCGAAAACTGGGCAAGAATGACAGCCGGAACGTGGAAAGCGATGCCAAAATAGTCATCAAGTATTCGCAAAGGTGTCTGCCGGAAAAGAATCAGCAAACTTAAACCAATCACCAAGGGAGGTAGGAAAATAGGAATGTCGAGTATCGAGTCGAGCAGCGATTTTCCCGGAAACTGAAATCGTGACATCAGGTAGCCAATGGGAATGGCGACCCACAATGACAGAATAGCGGTGATGGAGCAAGACAATAGACTCAGCCAGACCGCATATCGAATTTCGGGAGTTTTGAGAGTATCAATGACTGCATGCGGGCGTGAACTGGCGAACAAAATATCCGCCGACAGCATGGCACCAATCAGCAGAATGTAAAACGAAGAGAGGATGACCAGTCCCGCTAAGAATGGTCCGTCCGTCCAAAGACTGTTTTCTGCTTTCCAAGGAGAAAGGGAATGATCCTGCTCATGGTCTGAGTTGTTGTCTGTTTCAGCGTTCACAGGGTACTGCCCCCGATCCAGCGAAAGCCTCGTGATTCGAATTGTTGTCTTGAATCTGCGGACTTGAGTTTGCGAATCAAGCGACCCATCAGATTGGGAAAGGAACTATCTTTCGCGACCGCGATCGGTTGAATCGCGGTAGCGCGAGGGCTGTCGATATCGATGACCACCAAAGCGTCTTTTTGTCGGATCGTATTAGCGCGATAAACGATTGCCGCATCCAGGCCGTCAATGACCACGCTTTCGACGAGTCGATCTGCAGTACTTGGCCAGTCGAGTACCTTGGGTTGCACGGTGGCCCACAGATTGCGTTGTCGAAGCAGCTGTCTGGTGAGATCGCCTAAGGCACTGTGTTCGGGGTCGCAAAGGCCAATCTTCAATGGCTTGGTCGCCAAGTCGTTCAGTGACGAGATGTTGAGCTCTTTTGCTGTTTCTGGATTTACTACCATGACCATTTCAGTCCTGGACAAATCTTCCCATTGAGGGAAAACATCTTCGACTTTCATCATGAAACTAGTGTCGCAGGCAAAATAGAGATCAGGGTGTTCGCCAGCTCGGATTTGGCTTACGAGTATTCCGCAACCGTTTGGTGTTTGCAGGACGCGAACGCCTTCTCGTTGTTCAAACGTGGTGATCGTCTCTTGAATTGCCGGATGCATGAGTCCGCCCGTGAAAAGCCGTACTTCTGGTGATTCTGACCAGACGTCTCCTGCGACCGTATCGTAGCCGTACTTCTTGAAGTTTGTTAGACCCCGATCTTGCGACGTTAAATAGCGGAGGAAATGTAAGGCGCGTGTCGGCTGCTTGCTGGCAGTCAGCACCGAGATAACGATCTGTTGAGGGCTTCCTTCAAATTGCGACACGGGTACAACGGTGAGTTCCTCGTATTGGGCGGCAGTCGCATCCCAAATGATGCCGACATCAGCGGCCCCTGATTTGATGTCGTTTGCGATCTCGTTGACCGTATGGCGGACAACGGTCGCTTTTTCGAAAATCGGATCCCAAATCGAGACTCCGTTCACCTGGGTTTCTGCCAGCATCTTTCGAGCGGCTCGGCCGATCGCCGCAGATTTGGGATCGGCGACACTCAGTCGATGGGTTCCGGCTGCCAAATCCTGAAGCGTAATTCCCTGGAGCCCGCTGTCTTTACGAATAGCGAGACACGGCCGTTGTTCCGCAATGTTGGCTACTTCATCGATGATTCCAAACGAGCGAGCTTCTTCGGTGTAAGCGACGTCAGCTGCCAAGTAGAGATCTCCACCGTCAGCGGCACGGATTTCGCTCAAAAGTCTTCCTGACCCATCGTAGGATGATTCCACCGGAATGCCGTATTCGGCTTCATATTCGGCGATGATTTCCTGAACCGGTTTTCGGATTCCAGCAGCGCAATAGAAACGCAGGGGTTCGGCTCCGATCTCGGTGCGCGAGTCACTGCCTAATTTGATCGCAGCAATTAAGCCTACGATTAGGAGCGCGGAGGCAGCGACGATCCAACCGAATCGAAATCTCATTCGTAAACTTCCCTTTATTGCTCGTTGCGGATACCGTCATCGACGCTGGGAAAATTTCCCACTTGTTCAGGACTGGGGGGTCGTTTCGCAAACTTGACCGGCACTGAGGTGAATTTGTGAGGTTGCCCGCGCTGCTGCATTCGCATCATGGGTCACCAGGAGAACCGCACCGCCTTGAGCAGCGAATTGAGCTAATTCATCAAGGACGAGTTCGGCATTGACTTCGTCCAGATTACCGGTCGGTTCGTCGGCGAGAATCAGGTTGGGTTGATTCAATAAAGCACGAGCCATTGCGGTGCGTTGACGCTCACCTGTCGACAGTTGCCCTGGGCGATGCAGGAGACGATCGGTCAAGCCAAACTGAGTCAACAAATCTTCGGCCTGCTTTCGTGCCGTTGGATTCTTGGTTGGCAGACCGATTTGTGCGGCCAGCACGTTTTCAAGTACGGACAGGTAGGGTACGAGGTGGAATTGTTGGAACACAAATCCAATTTGATTTGCTCGGAAAGCGGCACGCTCATTACTGCTCATCTCGTAGATTTCGGTGTCGTTGATACGAACTTCGCCCTGGTCGGGCCTCAATAAGCCACCAAGAGTCAACAGTAAAGTTGACTTACCACACCCACTCGGCCCACAGATTGCAACGAATTGGCCGGCATCGAGCTGCAACGACACGTCCTGTAACGCGGCGACGGAATGATCTGTATAGGTTTTGGAGACTCGATCGAGTTGTGCAATCATCCCGTTGCTTACTCCTGGGATAGAATGGTCGCCGGGTCGCTATTGGCCGCAAGTACTGCCGGTACCCAGCTGGCCAGCGTTGCCACGGTTGGTGCAATGACGATGGCAGCCAAAAACAGTTCGCTATCAAAGAGAGCCGAGAAGGAAAAACGTAATTCATCGGCGGTGCCGGCTTCTAATTGGAAGGCGATGGCGAGTCCGATCAGATAGCCACCAACGGCGCCGAAGAAGCCGATCAACAAGGCTTTTCCCAAAAACATCGTCATGATGGAGCTCGTTGAGCTTCCGAGTGCTCGAAGGATGCCAATTTCCTGCCTCCGTTCGCGAACATTGGCCAATGCGACTAAGCCAATCAGCAGTGAACTGACGACCAAAAGCAGGACTAATTGTAAAGTAGCTCGGCTCTGCATTCGTTGGACCAGTTCTTGCCCTTCGGCCTTCACGTCTTCACGAGCTCGAGCACGAGCGATCGCTTTGGTGGCCAATTCGATGACCTGGACGTCACTCCCCAGGACTTTGCTGATCTCTGCTTCAATTTCTGCCAAGCGGTCAATCGAGGCGCAATTGCATTCCAAGGCTTGGATCAAGTTGATGCGATCAGGTAAAGCCAGCATCTTTTGAGCGGCGTTCAAGTCAATCCAAACGGTAATGTCATCTTTGGTTCCCCGTGGCGGGTAGACTTTGTTGACCGATACCCGGGTGCCATTCAGCTCGGTGGTGTCTCCCGGTGTGACGCCAATTTGATTCGCCAGCACGTGTCCCAAATTGATGGTTCCGGCCGGAACCGCTTCGGTCATTGGTTTTTTGGGATTTGTTCGATGCGTCCAAGGAACGACACCGGCGACGCCCATTAATACGATTTGGCGTCCCTGCTCCTCCCATTCGATTTTGCGGATCAGCGCCGGACGAAGATGGTTGATGGTGACGATCTGTTTACTATCCGCTAACCGCTGAACATACTCGAACGGCATCGTCTTTTCACCGAAGTCATTGGCATGGAAGTCGGCAAGATTTTGGTCGGCGGGCAAAATGTTGATATTGAAACCGAGCGATTTCGTGATCTTTCGAATTTCATTATCCAGGGCAGTGACCCGTTGTTGAAGTCGCTCCCGCTGTGCATGGATGAGGGTCAAGGAACTGACCGAGTAGGCAACCAGTATTAGAATTGCCAGAAAACTGACGAAGAAATTCAGCTTGCGGTGCCAAATCTCTTTCCACACCAATCGAAACACATTCATTGTTATCGCGTCGTTGTCCGGCGTTTTAATATCAAGGTGGAACCGATCACAAAAACTAATCCCACGGCAAAAAATCCGACTAACCAAGTCAGAAGGCGTTGTTCAAATTGGCCCGCCGCCTCATCCAGGGTATCGGATGTGGCGATCGTTTCGGCTGTTTGAGGCGGTGAATCGAGCGTGCCATCGGTCGCCTCGAGAGGACTGTTTGGCATCACGGAGGCCACTTGTAGGGCTGGATCCTCCTCGGGATTTGGGCCCGGTTCGTCGGACGCTTCGACTTCGAATCCTCCGATGCCAGTGAGCTCCGGCAAAGCAATGTCTTCCATCGCTGATTCCGTGATTAAATTTTTCCAGTCCATTGCCATCAAAAGGTCAATGCCAGGATTGTCTTGTTTGATTTGGCAGGAACAGGCCCCACACATGAATTGGCAATTGTCGTTCACGGTGTCCGCGTTGATTCCCTTTCCGACCAACGCGTAATAGGTTCGACCTCGGCCGTAAACGGGAATCGCGATGGGCTCGTTGAACTCGCGAAGGTCTTCTTCGCTACCAAGTAGCATGGAGACGATTGCCGCTTCGTCGCTCGCATCGCGACTGACTCGCAATGCAGAGAACTCAACCTTTAATTCGATTTCATTGTCGGGATTGTATTCCTCATCCGTCTCAATCAGTTCTTGATCGGGCAAACTGACAAGTTTTGGTGCGTCGATTAGGAGCTTCTCGAGTTGACGGAAAGCTGCTTCATCTGCTGCTGTGTTGCCACTTTCGACCAGCACCCAAACGGCCGACTGGCCGTCGAGGATTCGTTGGGCAATTTCCCGACGTAAAGGGGAGTCCAACAGGGCGCGAAGGTTGGCTTCATTGAAATCACCGTGCCAGGCTGGGAGCGATTGGGGGGGGTGATTGGGAAACAGAGTGACGATCGTAGGTGAGGCATTCGAACTGTGTTCGAGCCAGCGACGTAGGTAGTCGACGGTGCCAATCGGTAGCTCCATCGCCGATTTCGCGTCGGGTGCCAATTCTCGCGTGTCGACGACGAAAACGTTCGCGTTGCAAATCGCCTGGTTCTCGACCGATTTCGACCGCAAGGCGGATGCCAGCGCCGCTTGTTCGCTCGTTAAATCACCTTGGTGCAGAATGAACACGCTGTAAGGGTCCGGCTGCCAATTCTCCAAGGCGTAGCGGAAGACAGGAATGTTGCATCCCCAAGCGGAGCCACCCATTCCCACGAAGTAGCAGCAAACCAAGAGCCAGAAGAAAGTTCGTTTCATGATTCTTGTTGGAGTATTTCCAATCCCGAGATCACTGGTGGGAGCGGCGATTGCGAGCGAAGCTCGATCACCGCAGACTTTTTGGTCGGTTTCACTTCAAATGATCGTATCACACCTCGGCCGACTCCGCCTGCTGCCTTTGCCGGTGAGAAGCTCGGTAACACGATTTTTCCCTGAATTATGACGTCGAAGTTGCGTTCCGTCGACTCTGTCGGTTCTAGGAAAAATAGGTTCAACGTATGAATCGAGTTGGTCTCGAATCCCAGCCGAATCTCTCGAATCCCTTCTAGCCCGGAACCGGTGATCCAGGGCCGCTCGCCGAGGACCGTCGACGCGTGGCGGCGAAACGTGGTTGCCTCTTGGGGCTCGATTTTCGCGGTTATTTTTATCGATTTGCCGCCGACGCTGGGATAGTCGACCCAAAGCGTGCGATCCTTGTCGCGCCGATCGCCAGGTGCACCGAAATTTAACCCAATCGGCCCGGCCGTTTTTTTCGCTCCAAAGGTCCAATATTCGGCAGACGGCTGATGAATCAAGGCCAACGAGGTCTGATTTTGATAGGCACAATTGCAGGTTCGGGTGTAATCGGGCGCTGCCAAAATGCCGTTGGCGGGAATGAGGTTGTTTGTACAGCTGGATCGAAATCCCCCCAAATTGCCCGTCCCTGCGTCATGGAGCATGTCGTAAAATCCGGCGGCTCCCGAACGGAAAGTCAAAAGATTTTGACAGCCGTGGGCCGTATTACAGCCATACTCACGATCGTAGCTCCAGCCCGACTTCTTGCCTGTTTTCATCCCGATCGCGTATCCACCATTTCCGTTGGTCAAAATCTGATCTTTCCAGAGCAACAGGGGCCCGCCGTAGGCAAGCTTCGAATCTTCCCACAGAACTTTACCGTCGCGACCTCGATAGACAACGATTCCTTTGTCGGACTCGTCTGAGGCGCGATCCCGATAGAGGCTTCCGCCCTGAACGAGTGCGTCATGTTCCTGAGAATAGTTTAGGAAGGTCCCAAAGACTTGATCGTTCGTTTCCCAGGCAACGCTGCCGTCCATTAAATTCAACGCGTAAAGGCGGGCCGGTTGCTTCCATTGGATGCCTCGTCTTTGGAAGGAGCGTTGTTTGGCATCTGAAAAACGATCGATACAAAAAACCTTGTTTGCTCCCACGGTAATGTTGTTGTGGCGGAAGCCAAAGTCGGCATCTCGGTGCCACAGTTCGCGGCCCGTGTGCCGATTGAGCACAACAAGTCGTCGGCTGCCTGAGGCGTAACGAGTCGGAGCGATAAATTTGTCAATTCGCGCGACTTCTGTTTTTCGATTTTGGGGCAGTCGCGTTTGTCCTACGAGGTACGGATCGAGAGTGAAGTCACTGCTCTTAAGCCCCACATTGTGGCCTTCAATCGCGATTGTATTTTCGCCGGGTTGGAGGAATTGTCGCCAATTCTTGATTCGAAAAACTTCAAACTCATCGGCCTCATGCGACTCAACGTCAGCGTTGGCTCCACGGCCCGACTTGAGTGAACTGCGGGCAATTTCCCGATCGTTGAGATAGGCGATAAAGGCGTCATCGTATCGGATCAATAAACTGAGCGAATACAGGTCTTTCAGTTGTTCGCGGTCGAACGTGTGGCGCAGAAAGACTCGCGTGTACTGTTTTTCCATGTCTTTGAGCTTGGTGTTGTCATCGCCATCGCCATAGCCAAATCCGGCTTGTCCCAGCTTCCAATCCGAATCGTCAAAGGACGGCTTGCCCCAAGATCCAGCCGGATCTTTTCCTGCCAAATAGCGCCATTTCGCGTGGGCGTGAATCACAGCTCGTTCATTGTTTTTGAGAGCAGGCTCTGGGCTGCGTATTTTTGATAAATCGGATGTGCTGATGCTGACGGGTGTGGAGGTTGCCACCAGAAAATCTTCCCAGACTGAAATGTGTCCCCAGTGGGATCCGTTGCGGTTCTCAGGCAATTGAATCTTTTGTCGTGTTTCTCCGGTCGATGCATTGAGCTTGAGGATTGACTGACCGTAGACGACGTAGATGTGATCGGGTGTTGAGACGTAATTGCTGCCGATTTCGCCGGCGCCTGGGAAATGTTTCGTGTTGTTGTAATAAGCTCCCAAGGACTTTAATTCGCGTTGCCAAAGTTGCCTGCCAGTGTAGGCGTCAAGGCAGCGTAAAAAATCCGCTCCCTCGATAATGATTCGACCACCGGCGACTTGGGGTGTTGGTCCATGGCCATGCCGAGGCAGAATTCCTTCGTGGGACGGACCACCGAACCAAAGAACCCCCAGGGGTGCTTTTACCCGCTGATCGAGAGAAACGCCCGTTTGTCCGGCGTTACCATATTGATGGCTCCAATCGTCCGTGTCCGGCAAGGGCCCCATGCTGGCTGCGACAGTCAAGCCAGCAAGGCGAGCCAGCTTGAGTCCAGGTAGCGATTGTGCTCGCCCTTGTTGTTCCAGCCGAGCGTGCTCAGACGGCGTCAGCATCAGGCAAAGTTTACCCCCATAAGGACGCAACACACGGTACCAATCTGAGAGACCTTGGTCGTTGAGGATTTCAGCGGAAATCGCAGGCGAGTTGAAGACAATTAGTTGGGCGAGATAGGCAGGCAAGCTCTCGGGGGATAGGTTTGCATGGGCCGAAATGCGATTTCCGTAGAGACCCGCCGCTTGCATGCGGTCCCTGAATTTCCGAATGCGTTCGCCATCTCGATCCAACACGATCAGGTGTAAGTTGGACTCGTTCAATAACTGATCGATGAGACGGTTGTTATTTGCGCCGACGATCACTGCGTATCCTGCCTCCGTGCCGTCAAGGGAAAGGATTGTTTTGGAGGTGTTCTCAGGTGGACCACCGGATTTCAAGCTCTTTTGATCGTGTGAATGTCGCTTGACTTTTGATTTGCCTGGACCAAAGCAAATTAACTGATTCTGACGCGTAATCGCAAATAATCGATCGTCAGCAGCGATCATCTCTGCGACGTCATCGGTAACCGTCGCCGTCCAAAATGGTTTTGCGATCGATTTTCCCTTCAGTTCATAAGCGGAAATTACTTTTCCCTTTGCAGTCCACAGCAGCGAATCGGTTTGGAGGTGTATCGTTCCAAGCGAACTTTGCGTCTTCCGGGTGTACTGGGTTTGGCGGGATGGTTTTTTTTCTGATTTGCCGCGTCGGTTTTTTGTTTTACGTGGCGATGTTCCCACGGACTTGCCGGTAAATGATTTCTTGGATGCAAAGATAACCGCGTCGGGGCCAGCGATTGCGGGCGCTTCGTCTTCCAGGAGTTTGCCCTGGGAAATGCCGAATGTTTTTCCTCCAACAAAGTAATACTGGCCGTCTGTGAAGACATGGTGTCCGCCATGTTTGCCGTGGTAGTTGAAGTGCTGAAGCCGACCTGAATTCAGGTCGTAGACGGCTGGAACCGAACGTCCCCCGGGGACGATCAGATTGTTTTCGGATGCGACGAGATGCCCTTGAGGAACGACGGTTGCGAAGGACGGTGCTCCGTGTGGCTGAATCGTAAGATTGGTTCCATCGCCGCTGTTCACCCAGACGGGTTCGCCCGTTTCAGCATCAACCGCGTGGATAAAGATACCCATAAATGGCCAGATACTGGCAGCAAAGAACACTTTCCCGTCTTGTAGGACAGGTCCGCCGCGTGCGGGCCAGGATGAAATGAGCCGTTCGTTTCCCAAAATCCGGCTGTTGGATGGACCGCCGTTATATCGCCAACGTTGCTTGCCTGTTGCCAATTCGAGGCAATACAAATGACCATCGTCGGAAACGAAATAGGCATATTTGTCGGCGGCAATGGGCGCGAAACGCACGGGACCACCTGCGTAGAATCGCCATAGTTCCTCGCCAGTCCGCGTGTCCAAGGCAGTGATGGAGTCGTTGACGGTCGAATTGACGAGCAGTTTTTGACCATTGACGACGGGATGGGCGGTCGTATCAAATTGCAACTTGGCTTGCGTTGCCGGCCAAGCGGGTGATTCCGCCGGTAATTCACGCTGCCAGTGCAGTGACAAATCGGCGGAAAGCGTCTGATTCGTGACGGCTCCTCGTTGCGCGTTGAAACGCCATTGAGGCCAGTCACTTCCTTCAGCAAGGCGGCAGACCTGCAAGACGAGGATTGCAAGGGTGATAAATGATTTCTGTTTGGGCATGCGGTGGTGCAGAAATAGGTTTGAATTCGGGAGGTCAGAAGATCCCCTCAGTATACCTGTTCGCTCCCAATGATACTCGCCCAACGGAGAACTCTTTGGGTGCCGCGTTGCAGTGAACCCTCGTTCGCGTCTATAACCATCCTTGGTGAATCTCAGCCTAAATACCGACGAGGAAAATAGTTATGAATAGAGTGCGTTGGGGGGTGTTGAGCAGTGCAAAAATCGGCACGGAAAAAGTGATTCCAGCAATGCAGGCCGGCGAGCACGCTGAAATTACTGCGATTGCTTCGCGAAATCAAGAGCGGGCCCAAGCCGTCGCGGATCAGTTGGCCATTCCGAAGTCGTACGGCAGCTACGAAGCGTTGTTGACCGATCCTGATATTGACGCGATCTACAATCCACTGCCGAACCATTTGCATGTGGAATGGTCAATCAAGGCGATTGAAGCTGGCAAGCATGTCTTGTGCGAAAAGCCCATTGGACTGACCGCTGACGAAGGCCAAAAGCTGGTCGAGGTGGCGGAAAGGAATCCGACGGTGAAGGTGATGGAAGCTTTCATGTATCGTCACCATCCTCAGTGGCAACGTGCCTACGACTTAATCACCGCAGGAGAAATCGGTGTCTTAAAAACGATTCAATCTTTTTTTTCGTACTTCAATGACGATCCTCAAAATATCCGCAATCAAGGTGACATTGGCGGCGGTGGCCTCATGGATATTGGCTGCTATAACATCTCGCTGTCGCGATTCTTATTTCAATCCGAGCCTAATCGGGTCTACGGTGTTATTGACTATGATCCGCAATTTGAGACGGATCGGTTGGCGTCAGGGATTCTCGAATTTGAGCAAGGTACCTCGACCTTTACCTGTTCGACGCAATTAAGTCCTTACCAACGGGTCAACTGTTATGGCAGTGATGGTCGAGTAGAGATTGAAATTCCCTTCAACGCGCCGGCCGATCGGCCCTGCCGGATGTGGTTGCAGCAAGGAGGTCAGGTTGCTGAGATTTCGCTGGAAACAACCGATCAGTACACGGTTCAGGGCGATCTGATGTCGCTCGCGATCCTCAACGATCAGCCGGTGCCGACGCCGATTGCCGACGCCGTGGCGAACATGAGAATTATCGAGGCGATCAAGGCCAGTGGGCAATCAAAAACGAGTGTCGCGATGTGATCTCGCGTACGACTGGAACGTCTCGGCTTCCCGATCAATAGGGCGTTCCGGTGAATCCGAGCAATCGGTGGGGCGGTCTTACTGCGTCAGGTTGATTCGCCTGCCCTGTTCCACGCTTTCCTCGGCACTGATTACGATCGATAACGCGTGATAAGCATCGTCCAGATCATTGGTTTTTCGGACAAGGCTGGTGACGGCTCGGTGGAATAACGCCAAGAGTTGCTCTCCAACGGGCCGTTCGGTTTCAAGCGATTCCATATGTCGACCGGCTTCGTCGAACCAGATGAGCGTTGAAGGTAAATCGATGAAGGCAACGCCGTTTTCACAAACCACTTGCAGACCTGCCGGTGGGCGAAAGGAAATCGCTTCGGTCCACGCTGCGGGCATGTAATGACCGCAGCTAATCTGTGCCATTGGTCCTTCGCCCGAGTTTCTGTTTTGTGAAAAATCCAAATTCATCATCCGGTAAATTCCGTGATCATCATCTGCCGCGATTCCCGGATCGTGTTGAACTCCTAAGACAGATGTGGGTTCGGCACCAATGACGTAGCGGCACCAGTCCACCAATTCGATCAGGTCACGGGTCACCAACGCTGAGAAGCAACGCCCCTGCCCTTGGCCGTTCGTGTCCGGGTTCGACTTGCGGCGGTGGCAGAAGAGCAGTTTGGGTTTACCCAAGCGAGTGGCGATCAGTTCTTTGAGTCGTAACGTGGCGGCTGCGTGTCGACGTGGGAGTTCTGCCATGAAAGCGATTCCGGCAGATTCAACACGATCCCGAACTTCGATAGCCTGTTTCAACTCTAAATCCAGAGCTGCTGCGCAGTAGACAGCTTTCCCTGAATCGCACGCAGCCAGGATGGGTAACGGGCCGAACCATTGCGGTGACAGCATCAGGATGGCATCGATATCTTCACGAGCCGTGAGCACACGATATCCGTCAACTGCCTCTGCATTAAACTCTTCGGCAGCTCGTTCTGCTTGTAGCGAAACCTGGGCGCAGACCGCGCGTACTTCAAATCGATCGTTCATAGCGCGCAAGGCTGGACGGTGCCGTACTTCCCACGCGTCTCCAAGGCCAACAAGGCCGACTCTAAGCTTCATGAAATACCGTTTTCTTTGAGCTGATCCGGTACGCAGTTGATCGGTTATGGTCCGAGTCCAAGCCAGAATCTCCAGAAGGCTCTGCCCGGTCGCCTAAAAACCAAGTTCGGGATTATACCCCCCGCTGGCCATTTGACTCAATCACACAACGGCCTCTCTTGGCAATTCGTACAAAAACGAGCAGTTGATTCACCCATACCGGAGATTTAGAGGAACAACTCAGGCAACTTCCAGACTCATCGGTAACCTCGTGTCGCCCTCGTTTTCCTCTTGATCATCAGCCGAGCTCAAGAAACGGGCTGACTTGCTTGGTGCTTATCGAACCCTGACAGCCAGTTTTCGAGCGTAATTTTTGTTCATGCTGAGAGGAAATTGTTGGGTTGCCTGAACGAACATCAGGACTCTTTGTTGATTTGCCGTCAAAATGGCCGATTGGCCAGCCTGGTTAATCAGCCAGATCTGATGCACATACTCGTTGACGGCCGTATTCCAGTCGTATTCACCGCCCTCGATTCGATTTTGTTCCGCAATATCGTAATGGCCGGCTTGGATGTCGGCCGCCATGGATCGCCCTAATAATCCTCTGCGATCAAAACTCCATCGCTCGGAGTGCCGGTTCCAGGCTTCCGTATAGACGTGAAAGCATTCTTCCCACAACGCGTTCATGCCATCCGGTCGCCACATCGAGCTATCCAAACTTTTCAGCTGGAAGCCAGTTCCGTCCCAATTTGGAAAGAAAGGCCAAATATCCGTTTTCATTGAGATGATGTAATGGCCCGTCCCTTGGTGAAGTGATTCTTCGATCGGGCGCAACGTACGATCGTATCCGATGGCGAAGGCAAAATTCTTGCCCATCGTTTTCAGTAATTCGGGCTGATCAACTCGGCCGTCGGTATTGGTGTCAAGCAGGCTGCTGAAGAGACGGGTCGCTTGCAGGACGACCTCTTTCCCTGATCGGTTTCGGCGATCGGTTTCTCGGGGACGTTGGTTGGTGCCCATGATGTAGAAGCTACCGATCCGATAAACGTGTCTGAACTGTTCGGGAATCTGTGATTCAAAGGTGGGGTCTCCGGCTAAATTGGTCGGCGGAAGATTGCTGTTCTGCCAGCCCCAAACGTGTAGGGGTGGGGCTAAGAGCAGCTGCCCAAACGCCAAACAAATCAGGGGTAAACGCGACCTGAAATTGATAACTGATCGTCGATTGTGCGAATGAAGATGATGAGCTTTCACAGAGCAGACTCCCGAACGCTTGCGAATCCGAAGTTGATGCAGGAGTTCCTGCTTGTTGACAGTAATTAGCTCGTTTTGAAACGGTCTGCGGTCAGAGCTAGGTAGATATGCGCTGTAGCGATTGAAAAGATCGGTAGAAAAATCAACAGGCCGAGGCCACAAGGGATCATGGCAATAATGCATATCAAAAGCATTAAAAGGACGAAGACGAAAATATCCCACTTCGCACCTCGAGTTGCAGCAAATGATGCTTTGATCGATTCAACTGCTGGCAGGTTCCGGTCAACAATAAACCAGAAGGTGAAGAAGCAGGCGAGTACCAGGATGACGCCAGGAATGATCAGTAAGGCAAAGCCAATGATGGAAGGCACCATCAAAATCAAGAACGCCAAAAATCCCGTGCCGAGCCGGGAGAAATTGGAAAAGAGGTCGCTAATCTGTGGAGTTTGCCCGCGTACGACTTTAAGGGCAAGGGTGATATAGCCCAATTGAAAGAAAATATTCACAAGCGTTGAAACGACTACCGAAACGACTCTGATGGTGATCGCACTGGTCGTATCTAGATTGGGAGGTCGTCCCGTGGCGTTTAGTATCGCCCAAGTGATGAGTTGAGCGCCTCCGACGATTAGAATCGCTAAAGCTATTTGAATCACTGCCGCAGCGATCAAGATTGCAGCGTGTAGTTTGAAATCATCCCAGCTCTGGCGAATGACTGTCGTCGGCTCAAACTTACGCGTTGTCATCGTCTGGTTCATGGCCCGGTCACTTTCGGTTGAGTGGAAAGTACTGTTCGAATTTAAACCTGCGACGTAATCTAAATCCATCCTGGTGTTAAATCAAACAGTGAGCTCAGATGCGAACTCCATTCGCTGGCGGAAACAGCGAGGCGATTGTTCCAATCAGCGCCGCTCCAGGGCGATAACGGCAAGTCATTTCCTGGTAGATCCTGCCCGTCTTGCCAGGAGTACCCAGCGTCGGTGATGCAATGGGTCGAACCCGTCGTCTACCAAGTCCGGTAGGTGCGTTGCTTTAGCCGTTTGGGAAGTTCATTGTCGACGCCATGGAGTGGTGAGCCGTTTGACGCGGACGTCTTTTCCTGCGAAAGCAGGCGAGGATTGTGGAGCCGGTCGGCGATCTCAGCCGAACGTTCCTTGGCTGGCTCCCAATCTGCGAAGCACGCATCCGTGATCTGATCCTGATTGCCGTTTGGCTTGGCTGCCAAATCGTGGTCCGAATCGTCTTCGCCTTCTGCCATCGGTCGGTTGAGATAATTGATGACTTTCAAGACATCAATCGGAGTTAAATAATCATCATTGTTGGTGTCATAGTAGAAGCTGACCGTGTCGGCGGATCCGACCAAAGGATACGATCCGGTTGAATTGAGTTGGTTGATTAGAATCAGAGCGTCGAGTGGCGTAATCAATTGGTCGCGATTGACATCTTCGGGAGTTGTTTCGTTGTGCCAGTTGGTTTTCACGCCATTCAGCCAAATCTGGTTTACGCCATCGGAGACAAAAATCCAGTCGTCTGCATTCGCGTGATAAATGGAGTCGTCATTCTGTCCGGTGATGATTCGGTTGACGCCTCCCGCATCGCGAATGGTGTTTTCGCCCTGCCCTGCATCAATTCCGTCATTGCCGTCTCCGGTGTGAATCTCATCGTTCTCGGGGCCTGTTGTGATGGTGTTGTTGCCCTGCATGTCGGTGACTTTGACTCGAATGGCTTCCGCAGAGATCCAGTCGTCGTCGCGTCCGCCGTCGATCTGAAGTGTGAAAGGTTCAAGCTGTGACGGGTCTTGGCCAGTCACCTGGACGAAGTCATCCCCGGCGAGTAGGACGATTTCAAGTTCGTTCACCTCGGATGTTGAAAAGTTCTTTTGTTGTCGATCGTTTCCGTTGGAAATGAGTTGGACAGAGATATCGTTGTCGTGAGCATTGACTTCGACCGCATCTCTACCTGAAGTACCCACTAACAGTAGTTTGTCC